>NZ_BAABCQ010000042.1:0-26306 GCF_039539045.1 Streptomyces marokkonensis | reverse complement strand
GCTCCCGCGGGCTGCCGTTCCCCGAATGGCCCCCGCTCCCGTCGGCTGCCCGCTCCGGTCCGCTGCCGTTCACGCGGCTCACGCTGCCGTTCACGCGGCTCACGCTTCCGTCGCTCTCCTTCCGCGCGCCTGCACCGCCAGTACCGCCAGCCCCACCACCAGCCAGATCGCCCCGACCACCTGAGCGGCCCTCGACGCCTCCACGATCACCGCGACCGTGATCGCCGCACCGAGCACCGGGATCAGCACATGCCGCCACCAGCTGACCGGGCCCGAGCCGCGCCGGATCGCGAACCAGCCCACCACGCTCGCGTGGAGCAGCGTGAACGCGGTGAGCGCGCCGACGTCGACCACCGAGACCAGATGGTCGAGACCGTCGTCCCGCCGCGCCGCCCACACCGCGGCCACCATCGTGATCACCGCGGCGACCAGCAGTGCCACACGCGGCACACCGGAGTACGTCCGCGACAGCGCCTTCGGCAGCCGCCGGTCGCGGCCCATCGCGAACAGCAGCCGCCCGGCCGCCGCCTGCCCGGCCAGCGCCGCGAACGCCGCGCCGATCGCCTTGCTCACCGCCACCAGGTCGTGCAGCCACGTCCCCACGGACGCGTCCACCGCGTCGTAGAACGCCGCCCCCTGCCGCTCCGGCTCCGCCGCCAGCCGCGCCGACGACACCGGCTCCAGCAGCGCCGCCAGATACGTCTGCGCGATGAACAGCACACCCGCCAGCGCCAGGCAGAACAGCAGCGCCCGCGCGACCTTCGCCGAACCCCCGGTGACCTCCTCCGCGAAGCTCGCGATCGCGTCGAAGCCCAGGTACGACAGCACGGCCACCGACACCGCGCCGACCACCGCCGACAGCGCGAACGCCCCCTGCGTGCCGTCCCCGGTCAGCGGCGAGAGCCAGCCGCGCTCGGCCCCGTCGCGCGCGAGGACCACGACCGCGGCCACCATGAACACCAGCAGGACCACGATCTCCATGGCGAGCACCAGGAAGCCCACCCGGGCCGCCGCACGCACCCCCCACAGGTTCAGCAGGGTCGTGACGACCACCGCGATCGCCGTCCACACCCACCGGGACACCTCCGGAACCAGCGCCTCCATCGCGATGCCGGAGAAGAGATACGCCACTGCGGGGATGAGGACGTAGTCCAGCATCGCCATCCAGCCGGCGATGAAACCCGTCCCGTTGCCGAGCCCCGCGCGCGCGTACGCGAACACCGAACCCGCCTGGGGGACCACCCGTACCATCTGCGCGTAGCTGAACGCGGTGAACGCCATCGCGACGGTGGCGAGGAGGTACACCAGCGCCACCGCGCCGTGCGACTTGGCGTCCAGCGTGCCGAACACGCCGACCGGCGCCATCGGCGCGATGAACAGCAGCCCGTAGACGACCAGGTCCCTGAAGCCCAGGCTGCGCTTCAGCCGGTGTTCCCGGTCTCCCCGGTCTCCCTGGTCCTGCTGGTTTCCCTGGTGTTCGCCACCGGCCCCCTGGGCCGCCGTACCGGTATCGGACATCGTGCCTCCGCCAGCGCATCGGACTGTGCCTCGGAACGTCCCCGTCAACGTCCTGGCCAGTCTCTCCGGCAACGCCGCACCCACGCGATCTCCGACCCGCCGAACGCACCCTTACGATGGGTGGCATGACTGCTTCGCCTGGCCGCCGTGTCCTGCTCGCCGCCCCCCGTGGCTACTGCGCGGGTGTGGACCGCGCCGTGATCGCCGTCGAGAAAGCCCTGGAGCAGTACGGGGCTCCGGTCTACGTCCGGCACGAGATCGTCCACAACAAGTACGTCGTCCAGACCCTGGAGAAGAAGGGCGCCGTCTTCGTCGAGCAGACGGAGGAGGTCCCTCCGGGCAACATCGTGATGTTCTCCGCGCACGGCGTGGCCCCCGTCGTCCACGAGGAGGCCGAGCGCGGCAAGCTCGCCACCATCGACGCCACCTGCCCGCTCGTCACCAAGGTGCACAAGGAGGCCGTCCGCTTCGCCGACGACGACTACGACATCCTCCTGATCGGCCACGAGGGCCACGAGGAGGTCATCGGCACCTCCGGTGAGGCGCCCGACCACATCCAGCTCGTCGACGGCCCCGAGGACGTCGCCAAGGTCGAGGTCCGCGACCCGTCGAAGGTCGTCTGGCTCTCCCAGACCACCCTCTCCGTCGACGAGACCATGGAGACCGTCGACGCGCTGAAGGACAAGTTCCCCCAGCTCATCTCCCCGCCGAGCGACGACATCTGCTACGCCACGCAGAACCGCCAGCTCGCCGTGAAGCAGATGGGCGCCGAGGCCGACCTGGTGATCGTCGTCGGCTCCCGCAACTCCTCCAACTCCGTGCGCCTCGTCGAGGTCGCCAAGCAGGCCGGCGCCCGCGACGCGTACCTGGTGGACTTCGCCGACGAGATCGACGAGGCCTGGCTGGAGGGCGTCACCACGGTCGGCGTCACCTCCGGTGCCTCCGTCCCGGACATCCTGGTCGAGCAGGTCCTGGAGTGGCTGTCGCAGCGCGGCTTCGAGGACGTGGAGATCGTCAAGGCCGCCGAGGAGTCGATCATCTTCTCGCTGCCCAAGGAGCTCCGCCGCGACCTGCGCGAGGAGGCGGTGTCCCTGGTGGCGGAGCGTGGCGGCTCGGGTACGCCCGGGGCGTGACCGTCGGTCGCAGGCCGTAACGTGGTTCCATGCAGATCTTCGGCGTGGACATCGGCGGATCCGGGATCAAGGGCGCCCCTGTGGACCTCGACAGGGGCGACCTGGCCCAGGAGCGCTGCAAGGTACTGACCCCGCACCCGGCGACCCCCGACGGTGTGGCCGACGGCGTGCGGCAGGTCGTCGAGCACTTCGGCTGGACCGGACCGGTCGGGCTCACCTTCCCGGGCGTGGTCACGGGCGGTGCCACGGTCCGCACCGCGGCCAACGTCGACAGGAGCTGGATCGACACGGACGCGCGTGCCCTGTTCAGCGAGCGGCTGGGCGGGCTCGACGTGACGGTCGTCAACGACGCGGACGCGGCGGGTGTCGCCGAGATGCGCTTCGGTGCCGGCCGCGACCGCAGGGGCACGGTCGTCCTGCTCACCTTCGGCACCGGCATCGGCAGCGCCGTCTTCACGGACGGCGTCCTCGTCCCCAACAGCGAGCTGGGCCACCTGGAGCTGGACGGCCACGACGCGGAGACGCGCGCCTCCAGCAAGGTCAAGGACGACCACGACCTGTCCTGGGAGCAGTGGGCCCACCGCGTGCAGCGCTACCTCGCCCACGTCGAGATGCTGTTCTCACCCGGCCTGTTCGTCATCGGCGGCGGGGTCAGCCGCAAGGCGCACAAGTTCCTGCACTGCATCGAGGGCATCCAGGCGGAGATCGTCCCCGCCCGGCTCCAGAACAACGCGGGGATCGTGGGCGCGGCGATGCGAGCGTCCCAGGCGGCCGGCCGGCCTGCCGGGGGCTGAACCGGGCTGTCACACCGGCGGGGGGTTTGCGGCGCCGTCACACCGGCGGACGGTCTCGGGCGGCGACGGCGTCGGCCCGGCGGCGCAGCAGCCGGATCCTCCGGACGATCACGGTCGATCCCGCGACCAGGGTCCCGCCGTACAGCCAGCCCGCCTCGGTGGCGAGGGTGGTCACCAGACCCATCAGCCATCCTTCCATCCCCTCGCCGCCCTCGGCCACGGTCACCAGGCCCACGGCGAAGGCGATCGGCACGACCACGGGGGCGGTCAGCAGGTCTCCTCCGCGCATCCAGAGCGCGGTGAGCAGGCTCACCGGCAGGAACAGCAGGCCGTACACCGTCAGGGACGCGCCGAACAGCAGTTGATCGAGGAAGCCGAGTACCAGCATCACGGCCGCGCAGAACAGGCCACTTCCCAACCCGGTCAGCTGCAGACCGGGCAGCCCCCGCAGGACGCGCACGACCCGCACGACCAAAGGCCCGGCCCGCACCGCCGGCGGCCCGGACCGAGGCGCCGGAGGCCCGGACCGAGGTGCCGGCGGCCCCGCGACCGGCCGGGGCGGTCCGCCGACCGCGCCCTGTGCGACGGGCGGGCCGACCGGTTGCCCGACGGGCCGCTTGACCGGTTGCGCGGCAGGCTGCCCGAGCACGGCGGCGCCGCCGCCGTCCGCTCCACGCCCCTGTGGGGGCAGCGGCGCCCGGCCTCGTCGCGGTCCGTCCTGCGCAGGTCGCGTCCTGTGTTCCTCCACTGGACCAACTTAGGTCGGTTTATGTGCCGAATAGCCCGACAGACACGCCGTCGGGCACAGCTTGGCCAAGCGTTCGACACCGCGCGGGCACGGTATCCGCCACCCCGTAGACTGGTGGATCGGCCCTGTCTGGCCCGCCCCACCCCTCCGCATCCTCACGTACGGGAAGTCGCAACGTGTCGCTCACGATCGGAATCGTCGGTCTGCCGAATGTCGGCAAGTCGACCCTGTTCAACGCCCTGACCAAGAACGACGTGCTCGCGGCCAACTACCCGTTCGCCACGATCGAGCCCAATGTCGGCGTCGTGGGCGTCCCCGACCCCCGCCTGGGGAAGCTGGCCGAGATCTTCTCCTCGGACAAGGTCCTCCCGGCGACGGTCGACTTCGTCGACATCGCGGGCATCGTGCGCGGCGCGAGCGAGGGCGAGGGCCTGGGCAACAAGTTCCTCGCCAACATCCGCGAGTCGGACGCGATCTGCCAGGTCATCCGCGCCTTCAAGGACGAGAACGTCGTCCATGTCGACGGCAAGGTCTCGCCCAAGGACGACATCGAGACGATCAACACCGAGCTGATCCTCGCCGACCTCCAGACCATCGAGAAGGTCCTGCCCCGCCTCCAGAAGGAGTCGCGGATCAAGAAGGACATCGCGCCCAAGGTCAAGGTGGTCGAGGAGGCCAAGGAGATCCTGGAGAAGGGCGACACGCTCTTCACGCACGGCATCCTCCAGGGCAGCGAGCGCGCAGAACTCCTCCACGACCTGCACCTCCTCACCACGAAGCCCTTCCTCTACGTCTTCAACGTCGACGAGGACGAGCTGACCGACGAGGACTTCAAGAACGAGCAGCGCGCCCTGGTCGCCCCCGCGGAGGCGATCTTCCTCAACGCCAAGCTGGAGGCGGATCTCGCCGAGCTGGAGGAGGACGAGGCGCTGGAGCTCCTCCAGTCCGTCGGCCAGGAGGAGCCCGGTCTCGCCACCCTCGCCCACGTCGGCTTCCGCACCCTGGGTCTGCAGACCTACCTGACCGCCGGCCCCAAGGAATCCCGCGCCTGGACCATCAAGAAGGGCGCCACCGCCCCCGAGGCCGCCGGTGTCATTCACACCGACTTCCAGAAGGGCTTCATCAAGGCCGAGGTCATCTCCTTCGACGACCTGGTCGCCACCGGCTCCGTCGCCGAGGCCCGCGCCAAGGGCAAGGCCCGCATGGAGGGCAAGGACTACGTGATGCAGGACGGGGACGTGGTGGAGTTCCGCTTCAACGTGTAGCGGCTGACATATCACTACGTCGCCGATCTGGCAAACGTGCAGTTCAGAGAGGGTCCGACTCTTTCGGGGGTCGGGCCCTTTGCGGCTCCCGTGCTGGGATGGTGCTGAGATAGCTGACTCCTCGTCACCTGCCGTCATCCCTGGTCATCCGTACCGTGCTGGGATTGTGCCGGGATGGGATGGGAACGCCCGTGCTGGGTTTCGGCCCCTGCATTGCCGAGTGACGGCGCTCTCTGGGAACGGCGCATAGACGGGTCGCCCGGACATGAAGTCTCGGGGGCGTAGCGCCCAGCCATCCGCTGCCAGAAGCCGGTTGAGCTCATCGACGCGCCTGGCCGCCTCGTCGGCGTCGGGGCGTACCTCGGGATGTACCAGCCGTGAGAGGAATGCCAGCAGCACATCGTCCGGGCCATCGAGGAGCCCAAACCGCGGGTCCTCGAAAACCCAATCGTCCTCCCAGTCGTAGTTGTTGAACCGGTGCTGGATGATGTCGGTGCGGGCGGTCGTGTGGCGCGAGTCGGTTGATGGCAGGGCGTCCAGGTCGTACAGGCTGCCCAGGAAGGCGACTTCGTCCAGGCGTCCCCACCAGCCGCCCTCCGCAGCGCGTAGCAAGTCGAAGACATCGCGCCGTGTCACCGCTGTGATTCTTGCTGGGTTGTCCTGGCCGGAGTGCGTCATGACAACAGCATGGCGTGCCCGCGGTGCGCCTGCCGAGCCTTCGTGGCGGTCGCGGGGCCGTGCGAGCGAGCCCCGACGTCGACGGTCGGCGACCGGACAGGAGCCGAAGGACTGCACCGCTCCTTCGATGAACTGCGCACCAGCTGGCGCCGCAACCCGCACCAGATGCGCGCGCTGTACGTGCTCATGCTCGTTGCGGTGCTTCCCGTGCCGTTTCGGCGCGACCGGATGGCCGTCCTCCGTCGTGACCTGCGCCGCAGGATTGAGAGCGGGTCATGGATGACCCGCAGGTGATCGCGCACACGCGCGACGCCCTCACACGTCCTTGATCTGTACGCGGTCGCCGCACAATTTCGACCAGTCGTCGCGGTCCGAGGTCAGTACCAGGACGGGCGCCGGGGAGCGGAGCGCCATCGCGGCGACGAGGGCGTCGATGGCGTACTTGTGGCCGTGCAGGCCACCGGCGTCGGCCAGCAACTGCACCGCGGTGAGGCTGTCCGCCTGGGTGACGTCCTGGACCTGAAGACGGGAGAGAAGCCAGCGCAGCCGGGCGGTGTCCGTCTTCCCGTAGACGGCCTCCACCACCGTCAGGGCTGACACGAGGACGGACACGCCTACGCGCCGTGCGGCCTCGATCCGGGTGACCATCTGGCGGTCGTCACGCAGCAGCAGCGACAGTGCCTGGGAGTCCAGAACCAGGGACCTGGCCGCGGGCTCCTTCATGCGGCGCTGTCGTTCGACGCGTACGGCGCCGGTGCGTCACCGAACAGTTCGTACTGCGCGGCCTGGATCTCGGATTCGCTCAGCGGTTCGTGCTCAGCTTCGTAGGCGGCCACGATCTCGGCGAGGCCGTCCATCGCGAGTTGATGCCGGACCGCCGCGGTCACGTACGCGGACACGCCGCGCTTGCCGGTGCGGGTCCGCAGGGCACCGAGGAGTTCCGAGGGCATCGAGACGGAGATGTTCTCCGTGCTGCCGGGGCGGGGTGACTTCATAGGGGTCAGTCTAGTACAGGAACTATTACATCGGGTGAGATGCTGCGCGGCCCGTATCCGGCGGCGTAGTCTCGGCGCCATTGGATCTTCTTGTACTTTGTCGCGGCTCCCGTGCTGGGATGGTGCTGGGATGCGCCTGCATTTCCGCAGGTCAGAGCCTCGTCGTGGAGTTCCGCTTCAACGTCTGATCGCGCACCCAGAGACGGCCTGACCTGCGAGGACGCGGGTCGGGTCGTTCTGCTGTCCGCAACAGTCCGCAGAACGGTTCGACCATGAGGGGAATGCCACCCCGCGCCGGCCCCACTGGCAACCATCAGATGGAATCAGCTCAGTGGTCGGCGTTGCCCGGGGGTACCACCCATTGGGTCGGCTGTCCGGTGATGGAGGCGATCATGTCGAAGTCGCCGTCGTAGTGGAGGACGGTCAGCCGGTGCAGTTCTGCGGTGGCGGCGATGAGTAGATCGGGGAGGGACAGAGCGCGGTGGAAGCCGGCGTTGAGGGCGTGGCGCTGGGTCTCCAGGGCACGGGTGAAGGTGTCGTCGTCACAGGTGAGGTAGTCGAATGCGTGGAGCCAGGTGCTGATGCGGAGCGCTTCTGCGGTGGTTCGGGCGGAGTGCGCCATTTCGTATTCGGTGGGCTGGCACACGGCTAGCAGGTAGCGCTCGTGCAGCGGCTGGAGTGCGTCTTTTACCGGGGGTTTCGACCATCGAGCGAGGGCGGACTTGTCGATGAGGTAGCGGTCTTGCATCAGGCGGCCTGGCCGCCTGTGCGCTTGAGGGAGCCGTCGGCGTTGCGGGGGCCGGTGTTCTCGATGATCTCGCTGAAGTCGAGCTCGCCTGAGTCCATGGCGTCGAAGAACTCTTGGCGCAGGTGGCGCTTGACGGCGTCCTCCATGGCCAGTCGCACGGCCTTCGCCTTGGTCTTGGTGCCGAAGATGCGCATAGCCTCGGCGACCATGTCCTCGTCGAGATCGATGACTGTCCGAGCCATGGTTTGATTCCCCCTCCGGGAGGTGTACTACGCAAAACGATACCATCTTGATGGCGATGGCGATGTCGTTTTGTGGTCCGGGTGCACCGGTCAGCCTCTGGGTTCGGCTTCGCGGCATGGGCGGAGAGGCCGCCGGGCCCGACGTGGGCGCGTGCGGCCTCGGCGAGGTCTTCGGGCAGGCTCATCGAGTGCTTCCTGCTACTTGCTCATGGTGCGGATCCTGCCAGCGGTAGCAAGGCTCTGCGTGGGGGCTGGCGAGCGCAGATTGGCGGTCTGTTGCGCTTCGACGTCTGGCCGCGCCGCACACTGGAGGGGCCCGGCTCATTGAGTCAAACCCCTCATGCCGTTGACGCGGGCCGCCCCGTCGGCCGGGCCCAGGGGGTCACCTTTCGACCAGACCCTTCAATCGCTCAAGGTCGTCCCGGACGGTCTGGGCGATCGCGTCGGACTGGGCGAAGACCTTCGGGCCGCCGAAGGTCTCCCGGACTGCGTCCGGGTCGTAGTCGAGCCGGACCTGGACGCGGGTGTGGCCGGCGTCCAACGCCCGCAGTGTGAACTCTCCGTTGTGCCCCCACCGCGCCTCGTCTGGTTCGCGAGCAGCCTTGCTGTGGCGAACGGCGAGCAGGACCCGCGGCCGGTGTCGGCCGAGGGTGGGGAGGAAGAGATCGCGGCGGAGCTGCGCAGGCACCTCGACTCCGTCGAGACCCCGTAGGTCAGTCCGCAGACAGTCCGCAGGAAACCCGTGAACGGCCGTCGGAGGCCAACGCATGTCAACGGGAGCCTGCTGATCAGGGCCGGGTGCGACACGGGGCCCGGGCGGGGACCGCACCGGACGGCCATGGTGCCGGCGGCTGACGGCCGCCGTCCCCATCGGCCGGTTCCCGCACCCGGCGACGGGCGGCCGGAATCGCGACGGCGGCGCCCCGTGTGGCCGGTGGGAGGATGCCGGTACAGCGCGATGGAGGGGCGGGAACTGTGGGGCGGGGCGAGCGGGACACGGTCGCGAGGGGAACGCGACTGTACGAGGCGGCGCGGGCGGTGGCCGGCGACCACGGGAGGGCGGTGGAGGCGGTACGGGCGGCGCTGAAGCCGATCCACGACACGATGGTGAAACACGAGCTCGACGCCATCCCGGTCGCCCGGCTGCACGACGTCACCGAAGGGCGGCTGAGGCTGGGGAGCGTCGAGAAGAGCGGGCTGCGCACGGTGGGCGGTGTTCTCGAGGCAGGGCCCTACCGGTTGCGGCAGATCCCCGGTGTCGGGCAGCGTACCGTCGACCAGCTGCTCGCCGCCGCCCGCCGGCTGTCCGAGGCCGTGCACGAGACCGTGGCCGTCCGCATCGACGTGGACCGGCCGGAGCCGGGGACCACCGCGCTCGTCGCGGCCCTGCACGTACTGGTGGAGGCCGGCCCGGGGGTGTCCGGTGCGGTCGACAGGGCCGTCGTCGTGTCGGAACGGCTCGGTGCCCTGATCGACCAGGCCAGGCCCGCCGCCGGGCGGTTCCGGATGCTTCTGGCGGGCCAGGAGAAGAAGGCCCGTGCCTTGGCGGCGGTAGCGGGGATCCGGTCGGTGGTGGACGAGGCGGAGCGGGCGGGCCTGCCCGCGCTGCTCGCCCAGACGTCGGTGGACCTGCTCAGAGGGCCCTCGCCCGACGTCGCGGCCTGGTGGACTTCGAACTCCGGTCCGCCGACTACTACAGCCTGCTCGCCGAGATCTCCCGGCGGCTGCCGGACGCGGCCGCCGCCGAGGGCTTCCTGCCGGACGGGATCGCCGAGCGGGTACGGGCCCAGCACCTCGACGACACGCACCGCCGGGTCTCCCTGCGCGGTTATCAGGCCTTTGGGGCGCGGTTCGCGCTCGCGCAGCGCAAGGTGATCCTCGGCGACGAGATGGGTCTCGGAAAGACGATCCAGGCGATCGCCGTGCTGGCCCACCTGGCCACCGAGGGACAGAGCAGTTTCGTGGTCGTCTGCCCGGCGAGCGTCCTTGTGAACTGGACCCGGGAGATCGAGGCCCGCAGCACCCTGCGCGTCCGGGTACTCCACGGACCCGACCGCCATGACGCGTTCGCCGACTGGAAGGAGCGGGGAGGGGTGGCGGTGACCACGTTCGACGCGCTGCGCGGCTTTCCCGCGCCGGGCGCCGGGGAGATCGCACTGCTGGTCGTCGACGAAGCGCACTCGGTCAAGAACCCGAAGGCCAAGCGGTCCCAGGCGGTCGCCCTGTGGGCGGAGAGCAGCGGGCGCACCCTCTTCATGACCGGAACTCCGATGGAGAACAGGGTCGGGGAGTTCCGCAACCTGGTCCGCATGCTCGACGGCGACATCGCGAACTCCCTGGGCGAACGCGACGCGTTGGCCGGATCGGTCGCGTTCCGCAACGCCGTGGCCCCCGTCTATCTGCGGCGCAACCAGGAGGACGTACTGACGGAACTCCCGAGTCTCCAGCGGACCGACGAGTGGGAGGAGCTGAGCGCGTCTGACGAGGAGGCCTACCGCGAAGCCGTGCGCGCGGGCAACTTCATGGCGATGCGCAGGGCCGCGTACACACGTCCCGAGAAATCGGCCAAGCTGGGCCGGCTCCGGGAGATCGTCCGGGAGGCCGGTGAGAACGGGCAGAAGTCGGTGGTCTTCTCCCACTTCAAGGACGTACTGGGCGTGGTGGAGCGCGCTCTCGCCACCCAAAGCACCGAAAGCACCGAGCCCACCGAAAGCATCGAAAGCACCGAGACCACCGACGGCGTCCCGGTGTTCGGTCCGCTCACCGGGAGTGTCCCGGCCGGCCGGCGGCAGCAGATCGTCGACGACTTCGCCGGAGTGGCCGGCCCCGCGGTGCTCCTGGCGCAGATCCAGGCAGCGGGCGTCGGCCTCAACATGCAGGCCGCCTCCGTCGTCGTCATCTGCGAACCCCAGGTCAAACCGACCACCGAACACCAGGCGGTGGCCCGGGCCCACCGTATGGGCCAGGTCAGGCCGGTTCGCGTCTATCGCCTACTCGCCACCGGGGGAGTGGACGAACGTCTGGTGAGGATGCTGGAGGCCAAGACGCGCCTCTTCGACGCCTACGCCCGCCGCAGCGCCGTGGCGGAAGCCTCCCCGGACGCCGTCGACGTGTCGGACACCGAGCTGGCGCGCCGGATCGTCGAGGAGGAACAGGCGCGTCTGGGGACGGCGGACGACAGGCTGGCGGCGGCGGCCGAGTGAGCGGGGCCAGGACCCGGCGGGCCTGTCGGGTCAGTTGCCGAGGGGCTTGAAGTCGGGCCCGTAGGTGCCCATCCACACGGCGAAGGCGCTCACTCGGCCGGCGCCGTCCTTGCCGCCGAGCTCGTGCCACACCTGGCACCGGTGGCCGGTGTCGGTGGCCCGGTTGACGGCCTGCACGGCCGGGATCTCGTCGCAGGACACCTTCTGCTCGTACCCGCCGCCGCCGTCCGCGCCGCGCTGCTCCCAGAACTCGTGGTAGACGCGCTTGGCGACGAGGAGGTCCTTCTGCTGCTCGGCGTTGTACTGGATCAGGAAGCTGCCCTCCTTGTAGGAGTCGCTGACCGTCACCTCGAAGGGGATCTCCACGCCCTCGTACGTGGCCGTGCACGCGCTGGTCGCGGACGCCTTCAGGGTGACGCCGTCGGGGCAGTCGGCGGTGGTCTCGCCGTTCACCTTGGCGGCCCGCAGGAGGTCCTTGCGGAGCTTGTGCTCGACCTTCTCCGTGAACTCCGCGCCGCTGTCCGGCTCCGGCGTCTTCAGGCCGTCGCTGGAATCGACGACGCCGGACTGCGGGCCGGTCAGTTCGACGGCGAGCAACTGGTCCACGGGCTTGTGCTGTTCCCGCGACGAGCCGTCGCCGGCCGAGCTCCGCTGGTTCGAGTCCCCCTCGGAACCACATCCCGCCGTAAGAAGAGCTGCGGCCACGACAACGGGAGCGATTCTGGAAATGCGCATGCCATGCACCCTAAAGGAGAGGTAAAGGTCCGACGTGAGGCGGGGTGTGTCGGGCAGGACGGAACAGTCGGGATGGCGGCCTGTCCTCGACGCTCCGGCCGCCGAGCGCACCCCGCCGCGCACCCCGCTGCGCCTGCCGCTCGGCAACGACGCGTGGGGGCGATTCCCGGCCACCTCGACCAGGTCCACGAGGATGTCGGGGCGTGGAGAAGCGCGCCCGGGCCATGGCCCTCGACGACTGGACGACCGGTCGGGAAGCAGGCGGGGCCGGCGGGCCGCTCAAACGGCACAAGGGTCCGCACATGCGTGCAAGGCCCTTGTGTTATTCCTCTGGAAGCCTCAATCTTTCGGCTGACGCACAAAAAAGTCGCCCCAGATTGACATGACCATGACCCGTGGTCGTCGTCGGAGGCGGCCTGCTCGGCGTGCACGAACCCCACCACGCACCACCGACTGAGGAGGACCCCTCACATGGCAGTGCTGCGTCAGCACCCCCACCGCACCACCCGGCGAAGACTGGCCGCCGTCAGTGCCGCGGCCACCGCGGCCCTCGCCGCGAGCCTCGTCTCGGCGCTCCCCGCGGGCGCCGCCCCGGCCGCCGCGGAGGGCCGCGTCCAGTACCAGGACGCGGCCAACGCGGTCGCCGGCAGCTACATCGTGACCCTCAAGGCGGACGAGGCGAAGTCCGGTTCGGCCGAGGGCCGCGCCGTGGCCGAGCGCCACGGCGCCGACATCGAGCGCACCTACACCAAGGCCCTCAACGGCTACGCGGTCGAGGCCTCCGAGACCGAGGCGAAACGACTCGCCGCCGACCCGGCCGTCGCCTCCGTCGTCCAGGACCGCACCTTCCACGTCACCGGCACTCAGCCCAACCCGCCCTCCTGGGGCCTGGACCGCATCGACCAGCAGAACCTCCCGCTGGACGACTCGTACACCTACCCGGACAGCGCCGGGCAGGGCGTGACGGCGTACGTCATCGACACCGGCGTCCGCATCACCCACAACGACTTCGGTGGCCGCGCCTCCTACGGCTACGACGCCATCGACGACGACAACACCGCCCAGGACGGCCACGGCCACGGCACCCACGTCGCCGGCACCGTCGCGGGCGGCGCGTACGGCGTCGCCAAGCAGACGGACGTCGTCGGCGTCCGGGTGCTCGACAACTCCGGCTCCGGCACCACCGCGCAGGTCGTCGCCGGCATCGACTGGGTCGCCCGCAACGCGGTCAAGCCGGCCGTCGCCAACATGTCCCTCGGCGGTGGCGCCGACAGTGCCCTGGACGCGGCCGTCCGTAACGCCATCGCCTCGGGCGTCACCTTCGTCGTCGCGGCCGGCAACGAGTCCACCAACGCCTCCACCAAGTCCCCCGCCCGGGTGACGGAGGCGGTCACGGTCGGCGCCACCACGTCGAGCGACGCCCGCGCGAGCTACTCCAACTACGGCTCGGTCCTGGACATCTTCGCACCCGGCTCGTCCATCACCTCGGCCTGGAACTCCGGAGACTCGGCCACCAACACCATCTCCGGTACGTCCATGGCGAGCCCGCACGTCGCCGGGGCCGCCGCCCTCCACCTGGCCGACAACCCCTCGGCCACTCCGGCCCAGGTCGCCTCCGCACTGACGTCCGGTGCGGTCAGCGGCGTCGTCTCGAACCCGGGCAGCGGCTCGCCCAACCGCCTGCTGAACGTGGGCGAGGGCGGCACGACGCCCGAACCGCCCGGCGACCGCTTCGAGAACACCGGCGACTACACCATCCGGGACAACGCCACCGTCGAGTCCCCGGTGACCGTCTCCGGCGTCCAGGGCAACGCGCCCTCCTCCCTGGCCGTCGAGGTGGGCATCGTCCACAGCTACATCGGCGACCTCCGGGTCCAGTTGGTCGCCCCGGACGGCACGGCGTACACGCTGAAGCCGTACGGAACCGGCGGCAGCGCCAACAACATCGACACCACGTACACCGTCAACGCCTCCTCGGAGTCCGCGAACGGCACGTGGAAGCTGCGGGTCAGCGACAACGCGTCGTGGGACACCGGGCGGGTGGACGCCTGGGCTCTCCAGTTCTGACGAAGTCTCGGCGGCCGGTCTTCTCCGGTAGACAGACGTTCTCGTCCTCGCGGCGGGCCGGGTCGGTGACCCGGCCCGCCGCGAGGACGAGGCGTGCCGGCCCCCTCGCCGCGCCGCGAAAGCCCCGTGAGAAACGTGGGTTGTCGGACCGGCTGGTGCTGGAGCGGGCGATACTCGTCCTCGCCCCCCACTCACCGAGGCCAGGAGTCCGTCATGCTCTCGTCCCTGAAGGCCCTCAACATGCTGGTGATGTTCCTGCTGGAACTCGCGGTGTACGCGGCGGTGGTGCTCTGGGGGTTCACCGCCGGCGACGGGTGGCCGGTCGAGTGGGCCCTGGGGCTGGGCGCTCCGGCCGTGATGATCACCGCGTGGGCGCTGTTCGGCTCGCCACGGGCGAAGTACGCGGTGCACGGGGGTGGGCGGGTCGTCCTGGAGGTGCTGTGGTTCGGCACCGGTGCCGCTGCCCTGGCCGCCTCGGGGAGCCAGGGCTGGGCGGCGGCCTTCGGTGGCGTCTACGTCGTCAACGCGGCGCTTCGGGCGCTGTGGAAGCAGTGACGCGAGTACGCCGATCACCGCCCTCAGCACCCGTCCGGGCGCCGTCCCCTCCTCGCCGAGCGGTAGATGCCACGACGTCGACGAGGTGCCCCGCGGGGAGGAGCACGACGGCGAGGTCTTCGCCCCTTTCGTACTGCCGGGCGGAGCCTTCCCCGGAGACGACGTGATCACCCGGACTCGCCGACGACCGTCGCTACGCGCTCCACGACGACTGTGCGATGGACGCCCGGGCGCTGCCCGCCGGCGTCGACGTGTACTACCTGACACCGACCTCACAGGGCCGGCGCGGCGACCGGGAGATCACCTGCCTGTTCGGCGACACGGACGAGCGGGGCACGCCGACCGGCTCCCCGTGCGACGACGAGACGGCGCTGGACGCCCACCAGCTCGGGTACGGGCTCATGGACTCCGAGAGGGCGGTCACCGCGCGCGAGGCTCTGGGTCCGCCCGCGACGCCGCCCGTCCACGAGGAGAACGGCGGCGGCGCGGGACAGACACCCGGCAAGGAGGAGTGACAGCGGCCGCAGCGGGGAGAAAGTGCCTGCGTGAAGCCTCCTGGAGACTGAGTCATCACATTGAGTGATTCTCTGGCCTTCGCTTGCCTGGTACAACCTACGGTTGCCACGCTGTTGCTGTCTGTACAAGCTGATGGGAGCGGCCAGTGACATTCGGTGAGCAGCCGGCGTATCTGCGTGTCGCGGGTGATCTCCGTAAGAAGATCACCGACGGCCTGCTGCCGCCCCACACCCGCCTCCCGTCCCAGGCGCGGATCCGCCAGGAGTACGGCGTCTCGGACACCGTCGCCCTGGAGGCGCGCAAGGTGCTGATGGCCGAGGGACTGGTCGAGGGCCGCTCCGGATCCGGGACGTATGTGCGCGAGCGGCCCGTGCCCCGGCGTATCGCCCGCTCGGGCTTCCGGCCGGACGGCGGTGCCACCCCCTTCCGGCAGGAGCAGGCCGACGGCGAGGCGCGCGGCACGTGGGAGTCGCGCAGTGAACAGGCCGAGGCGAGCGGCTCCGTCGCCGAGCGACTCGGGATCAAGCCCGGCGACCGGGTGATGTGCACGCGGTACGTCTTCCGGGACGGCGGCGAGGCCATGATGCTCTCCACCTCCTGGGAGCCGCTGGACGTCACCGGCCGCACGCCGGTGATGCTGCCCGAGGAGGGGCCGCTCGGCGGCATGGGTGTCGTCGAGCGGATGGCCGCCATCGACGTGGTCGTCGACAACGTCACCGAGGAGGTCGGCGCCCGCCCCGGCCTCGCCGATGAGCTGCTCGCCCTGGGCGGCGTCCCGGGGCACGTGGTCCTGGACATCCAGCGCACCTTCTACGCCTCGGGCCGGGCGGTCGAGACGGCCGACGTGGTCGTTCCGGCCGACCGGTACCGGGTGGCGTACCACCTGCCCGTCAAGTAGCGGCGCCGCCGGGGCAGTTCAGCCGACCCTCCGTGGTGTGAGATGGCGCACGCCTTCCGCGCGCCCCACGCGCCCTTTTCCCGCGCTCGCACTGGTGTCCGTTCGCCGCGCCGCCCTTCGCGCGGCGCCGTGACCGGGTCGTTCCCGCAGGTCGTCCCCCGTGCTCCCCGGCATGCCTCCGATCGCCGGCGTCGGTGTGCGGGGCGGCGCGTTCCGTATCGTGCGCCCCCTGCGTTCTGGCTGGTTGCGTACCTCTTTGTGCAAAGCCGTATTCGCTGCGTGAAGGTTAGGCGTAGGGTCGGGCATATGCGGATCGGGGTTTCCTTAGCGCGCGGGGTGCGGCGCGGGCCGTGGACGGGAAGCGGAGGGGCGCGATGAACGACGGTACGGTCACTCTTCCCTGGCTGGTCTTCCGGCAGGACGACAACGGCAATCGCTACCGCGTGGGCAGGTACGCGACCCGGGCCGAGGCCCAGCGGATCGCGGACAACCTCGACGGTCGCGGCCACAAGCAGCTCTACTGGATCGAGAAACTCGGCCCGAACGGAACGGGCCCGGCGGACTGACCGCCCCGGCAGGCCCCCGCCTGCCGATGCCGCTCACCGGACAGGCCGGTCGATGCCGCTCACCGGCACGGGAGGGCCGTAGGCTCCGGTGCATGAAGGAACGGATCGTGGTGGGTGCCGCCCTGGTCGACGCCGGACGGCTGCTCGCCGCACGCCGCAGCGCACCGGCCGAGCTGGCCGGACGCTGGGAGCTGCCCGGCGGAAAGGTCGAGGCGGGCGAGGCGCCCGAGGCGGCGCTCGTGCGTGAACTGCGTGAGGAACTGGGCGTGACGGCCGAGCCCGGTGAGCGGGTCCCGGGACAGTGGCCGCTGAGAACCCCGTTCGTCCTGCACGTGTGGACAGCACGACTGCTCCCCGGCTCCGCCGCCCCCGAGCCCCTCGAGGACCACGACGCCCTGCGCTGGCTCACCCCCGCCGAGATCTGGGACGTACCGTGGCTCGACCAGGACGTGCCGGCCGTCGAGCGGGCGCTCACGCACCTGGGGCTGGAAGCGAGGGACGCGCCGGGCGCGTGAGCGAACCGGCGTGAGCGCCCCGTACGCCGTTGGTGCCACAGTGCGCCCCTCCGAGCGGTACCCGGACTCCCATATCGGGTATGCCCCCATTATCCCCACCAAACCAGGCGTGGGCGGGGGATCGTCGGCCGGGGAAGTGATCGGCGTGATCGACAGCGAAGGCGGCTGTGCCGAATGGGTCTTCCCCGCGGCACCGGATGCCCGTGCGGACCGCTCGCTCCCTCGTCCGCCGCACGCTGCGCGGGTGGGGCCTCGACAGTGTCGGAGACATCGCAGCCCTGCTGGTCAGCGAGTTGGTGACCAATGCCCTCCGGCACGCCACGGGCCCCATCGGCGTCCGCCTGGTGCGCCGCCCGTCCGGGTCTGGCGGCGTCCTGCTGGTGGAGGTCTCCGACCCGCTTCCGGACCCGCCCCGCGAGCGCGTCGCCCGCCCCGGTGACGAGGACGGGAGGGGTCTGCAGCTGGTGGCCTCCTCCGCGAGCCGTTGGGGAAGCCGGCCCGGAGAGGTGGGTAAGACGGTGTGGTTCGAACTCGCGGTGCCGGTATGACCGGGTGACCGGCGGTGCACCGCTCCGTCGTGCCGACATGTCCTGATATGAACACCGCTCACGTCGATCAACTGGTTCAGGCCAGTGGCAGTTGTCGAACTACGTGATTCGATGCCGTGTCCGCTGGTTAGAAGACTGGAAGTGTTGTCACGGTCCGGACCGAAAAGCATCGGGACCGTGCTGTGATCGTGAACACCGTGTCGTGCGGCGCCGTAGTGCTGGATACTGCGGGCAGCCGCCCCCGGTGACCGGTGCCGGACGCGGTGAGCTGGAGGGGACGGTTCGCGTGAGCGAGATACCAGCGAGGGCCTCGGAGCCCGAGGGCCCGTCGGACGGTGCGTCGGACGACGCGCCGTTCGCTGACGCGGTGTGGCAGAGCAGCCCGCCCGGCTCCATCTACGACTATGTCAAGGTCGCGTCCTTCTCCATCGGCCCCGACGGGCTCGTCGACCAGTGGAGCCTGCGCGCGGAGCAACTGCTCGGCATCCGGGCCGAGCGCGCCGTGGGCACCGACCCCATCGAGGCCTTCATCGACCCCGACCTGCGGGAACGGGGCCAGCGCAAGATGGCCGAGATCCTGGACGGACGGGAGTGGACCGGCGTGGTCCCCTTCCGGGTGCCGGACGACGACGCCGACGGCGAGCGGCGCCGGCGCGGACAGCGCGGGCTCGCCGAGGTCTACGTCATGCCGACCCGCACGGAGGACGGGGAGAAGGCCGCCGTCTGCATCGTCGTCGACGTCCGCGTCCTGCGCAGCATCGAGACCGACCTCGCCGCCTCACAGGCCATATTCGGCCAGTCTCCGTTCGGCTTCCTGCTGATCGACCGCGACCTCAGGGTGCGTCGCGCCAACGAGCGGTTCGCCTCGGTCTTCGGCGGCACGCCCGACGACCACCGGGGCAAGGGTGTCCACGACTACCTGCCGCGCGTCGAGGCCGACCGGGTCTCCGCGACCCTGCGCCGGGTGCTGGAGACCGGCGACTCCATCACCGACATGCACGTCACGGGCTTCGCGCCGAACTCCGACGAGCGCCGCCACTGGTCCGTCAACCTCTACCGCGTGCACAGCGGTTCCGGTCGGCCCATCGGCATCTCCTGGCTCGGCACCGACATCACCGCCCGCCGTGAGGCCGCCCGTGAGGCCGCCTCGGCCCGGCGCAATCTCGCCCTCCTCAACGAGGCGGGCGCCCGCATCGGCAACTCCCTCGACCTGGAGACCACCGCCCGCGAACTCCTCGACGTCGTCGTCCCCGGCTTCTGCGACCTGGCCACCGTCGACCTCTACCAGGGTCTGCTGGTCGGCGACGAGACCCCGCCCGGACTCGCCGACGGCAGCGCGGAACTGCGCCGCGTCGCCTTCTCCAGCGCCGTCTCCGACGTGCCGTTCCACGGCACCGGCGAGCGGGTCCGGCTGGGCGCCGTCCACCACTACCCGTTCAACTCACCCTGCGCCGACGCCCTGCGTACCGGCCGTCCGCGCGCCGTCCCCGCCGAGGACGGCGGCCTCGTGCAGTCCACGCTCGCCGTGCCGATGGTCGCCCACGACACGGTCGTCGGGCTCGCGCAGTTCGCCCGCGCCAAGGGCAGCGAACCGTTCGGCGACCGCGATCGCGACCTCGCAGTGGAACTGGCCGCGCGCGCCGCCGTCTGCATCGACAACGCCCGCCTCTACCGGCGCGAGCACGAACGCGCGCTGATACTGCAGCGCTCCCTGCTCCCGCCCGGTGACCCCGAGGCATCCGGCCTCGACATCGCCTGCCGCTACCTGCCGGGCAACGCGGCCACCGGCCGGCCCAGCGAGGTCGGTGGCGACTGGTTCGACGTCATCGAACTGCCTGGACACCGCACCGCCTTGGTCGTCGGCGACGTCATGGGCCGAGGCCTGCGGGCCGCCGTCGCCATGGGTGAACTCCGTACGGCCGTCCGCACCCTGGCCGGGCTCGACCTCGAACCGGCCGAGGTGCTCGCCCAGCTGGACGAGATCGCCCGCGGCCTCGGCGCCCCCGGCGGCGTCCAGCAGGCGACCCGTGCCGCCCGTCGCCCCCGCGAGGCGGACCTCTCCGAGGTCTACCTGGCGACCTGCGTCTACGCCGTCTACGACGCGGTGACCAGGCGCTGCACCTTCGCCAACGCGGGCCACCTGCCACCCGTCCTGGTCGAGCCCGGCGAGTCCGCGCTGATGCTGGACGTGCCGCCGGGTCTGCCGCTCGGCGTCGGCGGAGAGCCCTTCGAGGAGGTGGAGGTCGAACTGCCCGAAGGCGCCCTGCTCGCCCTCTACACGGACGGACTGGTCGAAAGCCGCGACCACCCCCTGGACGAGGGCCTCCAGTCCTTCGTGGGCGCGCTCACGGACTCCACGCGCCCCCTCGAGGACGTCTGCGACCAGGTCCTCGACACCCTCGACAGCCACCATGCCGAGGACGACATCGCCCTGCTGATGGCCCGTGTCCAGGGCCTGCCCAGCGAGTCCGTCGGCGACTGGACGCTGCCGCGCGAGCCGCGCAGCGTCGGCCGGGCCCGTGAGCTGGCCCGCGACCAGTTGCTCGACTGGGACCTGGAACCGCTGGTCGACACGACGGAACTGCTCGTCAGCGAGCTGGTCACCAATGCCCTGAGGTACGGCGAGGGAGAGATCAGACTCCGCCTCCTACTCGACCGCACCCTGGTCTGCGAGGTCTGGGACTCCGGTCTGATCCAGCCCCGCCGGCGCCGTGCCCGCGACACCGACGAGGGCGGCCGGGGCCTGCAACTGGTCGGCCTGCTCAGCGCGGCCTGGGGCTCACGCCGTACGCCGCGCGGCAAGACGGTCTGGTTCGAGCTGCCCCTGCCGGGCGCCGACACCCAGCTGGCGGACCCGGCGGAGGCGTTGCTGAGCCTGTTCTGACGAGTTCCGGCGGGCACCCCGGTGTCACCTTCCGGCTCCGGGGCGGCCCGGGGTCGTACGGGTCCGGGCGCGCCGGGTGCGGCGCACACGGCCGTATCCGGCCAGAAGCAGGGCCGCCCCGGCCGTGACCAGGGGCGGCACCAGGTCGGAGGAGATCACGGCACCGCGCTCCCGACCGCAACCGGAACGCCGGTTCGAGTCGTCCACGCCGACAACACGTTCGAAGCGTATGCGCGTGAACCGGCCACCGCGACCGGGGACGGGCCACAGGGAGGGGAACGCCGTGGACCACACGGAACCGAGCACGGACCCGAGAACCACCGATCCGGTGGCCACCGACCCGTCGGTGGACGGCCCGGCGGCCACCGACCCCGTAGCCACCGACGCCCCGTCGGCCACCGACGCCCCGTCGGCCACCGACGCCCCGTCGGCCACTGCCCCGACGACCACTGACCCGTCGGCCACCGACGGCGAGGACGCCCGTACGAGAAGGAAGAGACGGGTCCGCCGCATCCGCCGCACCATCCTCACCGTCCTCGTCGTCCTGCTCCTCCCCCTCCTCACCGCCGAGACCGCCCTGCGCGTCAACTACATGGGCGACCCCGCCGACGGCACCTACACCAGGAACCGCGACGCGATGTGGCTCGGCCACGCCTGGGTCGACGGCCGCAAGGACGACGCCGACCTCGCCGCCTTCGCCCGCCGCGTCAGGACCACCGGCATCCGCGACCTGTACGTCCACACCGGACCGATGGAGCACGACGGCACCCTGCCCGAGTCCCTCTACCCCAAGGCCCGCTGGCTGATCGACGCCGTGCACCGTGAGCTGCCCGGTGTCCGCGTCCAGGCCTTCCTCGGCGATGTACTCGCCAACGAGGGCCCCGACGGCATGCACCTGGACCGCGCCGTCACCCGCGCCGCCGTCGTCCGCAGCGCCGGCCAGGTCCTGGACGTCGGCTACGACGGCGTCCACCTCGACCTGGAGCCCCTGCACTCCGGCGACCGGGACTACCTGTCCCTCCTGGACGACCTGCGCGAGACGACCCGGGCCCGCGACGCGCGGCTGTCCGTGGCCGCCCACCAGATCGACCCGCTCCCGGCCCTCCACTCCGTCTTCGGCGTCTTCACCGAGAACCCCAAGTGGTGGTCACAGGAGTTCTTCGGCCAGGTCGCCCGCCGCGTCGACCAGATCGCCGTGATGACGTACGACACCGCGCAGCCGCTGGAGGGCACCTACGGCGGCTATGTGGCCCAGCAGACCTCCCTCGCCCTGGAGGTCACCCCGCCCACCACCCACCTGCTGATGGGCCTGCCCTTCTACTACGAGAGCAACTTCGACCACTGGGGCCACGCCGAGACCGTCGAAGCCGCCGTCCGGGGCGTCCGCCTCGGCCTCTCCCGGACGGACGCCGACCGCGAACTCTTCGGCGTCGCCCCGTACATCGACTTCGCGGCCACGGAGACGAACTGGGACGAATACCGCGAGGGGTGGGTCCGCTGAGCCGGGCGTGACCGTCAGGACCGGCGCCTGATCTTCGATCCCAGCCACACCAACGGGTCGTACTTGCGGTCCACGGCCCGTTCCTTCAGCGGGATCAGCGCGTTGTCCGTGATCTTGATTCCTTCCGGGCAGACCTCCGTGCAGCACTTGGTGATGTTGCAGTAGCCGAGGCCGTGCTCGTCCTGGGCCGTGCGTCCCCGGTCCAGGCCGGTGTCGCCGGCCGCGTCCAGCGGGTGCATGTCCAGTTCGGCGACGCGCATGAGGAAGCGCGGGCCCGCGAAGGCCGGCTTGTTCTCCTCGTGGTCACGGACGACATGGCAGGTGTCCTGGCACAGGAAGCACTCGATGCACTTGCGGAACTCCTGCGAGCGGTCCACGTCCTCCTGCGTCATCCGGTACTCGCCGGGCCCCAGCTCGGCGGGCGGGACGAAGGCCGGAACCTCGCGTGCCTTGGTGTAGTTGAAGCCGACGTCCGTCACCAGGTCGCGGACGACCGGGAAGGCCCGCAGGGGCGTGACGGTGATCGTCTCCTCGGGGGTGAAGACGGACATCCGGGTCATGCACAGCAGCCGCGGCCGTCCGTTGATCTCCGCGGAGCAGGAACCGCACTTGCCCGCCTTGCAGTTCCAGCGCACGGCGAGGTCGGGGGCCTGGGTGGCCTGGAGGCGGTGGATGATGTCGAGGACCACCTCGCCCTCGTTCACCTCGACGCGGAAGTCCTCCAGACCGCCGCCCTCGACGTCGCCCCGCCACACCTTGAAGCGGGCCTCGTAGCCGCTGCTCATCAGGACAGCTCCTCCTCGGCGAGGTACTTGACCAGCTCGTCCTTCTCGAAGAGCGCGAGCAGGTCGGGCCGGACGGCCTCGGTGGCCGTCCGCTCCAAAGTGATCTGACCGCTCTCCGGGTCGGCCGCCGCGAGGACGCCCGTCGGGTCGGTCAGGGAGCACAGCAGGTTGGCGGGGCGCCACCGGCGGTCCATGGACGGATGGTCCTCCCGGGTGTGCCCGCCGCGCGACTCGGTGCGTTCCAGCGCGGCCCGCGCCACGCACTCGCTGACCAGCAGCATGTTGCGGAGGTCCAGGGCGAGGTGCCAGCCCGGATTGAACTGCCGGTGCCCCTCCACGCCGGCCCGCCGGGCCCGTGCCCGCAGCTCCCCGAGCTTCTCCAGGGCCCGCTTCATCTCCGGCTCGCGGCGGATGATGCCCACCAGGTCGTTCATCGTCTGCTGGAGCTCCTGGTGGAGGGTGTACGGGTTCTCCGGGGGGCCGTCGGACGGCTCCGGCGCCCCCGCTTCGGCGGAGAACGGCCGCAGCGCCTCCGCGGCGGCGGCGTCGACCTGGGCGTCGTCCACCCGGGGCCGTGCTCCCGGCGCCCGACCCGCCGCGTACTCGGCCGCGTGCCAGCCCGCCCGACGCCCGAAGACCAGCAGGTCGGACAGCGAGTTGCCGCCGAGCCGGTTGGAGCCGTGCATGCCGCCGGCCACCTCACCGGCCGCGTACAGCCCCGGCACCCCGCGCGCGGCGGCCGTGTCGGAGTCGACGGCGATGCCGCCCATCACGTAGTGGCAGGTGGGCCCGACCTCCATCGGCTCGGCCGTGATGTCGACATCGGCCAGCTCCTTGAACTGGTGGTACATCGAGGGCAGCCGGCGCTGGATCGCCTCGGCGGGCATCCGGGTCGAGACGTCCAGGAAGACACCGCCGTGCGGGGAGCCCCGGCCCTCCTTCACCTCGGCGTTGATCGCGCGCGCGACCTCGTCCCGGGGGAGCAGCTCCGGAGGCCGCCGGTTGTGGTCCGGGTCGTCGTACCAGCGGTCGCCCTCCTCCTCCGTCACCGCGTACTTGTCCTTGAAGACGTCGGGGACGTAGTCGAACATGAACCGCTTGCCCTCGGAGTTCCTGAGCACCCCGCCGTCGCCGCGCACCGACTCGGTGACGAGGATGCCCTTCACCGACGGCGGCCAGACCATGCCCGTCGGGTGGAACTGCACGAACTCCATGTTCAGCAGCGGCGCCCCGGCCAGCAGCGCCAGCGCGTGGCCGTCCCCGGTGTACTCCCACGAGTTCGACGTCACCTTGAAGGACTTGCCGATGCCGCCCGTGGCGATCACCACCGAGGGCGCCTCCAGGACGAAGAAGCGGCCGGTCTCCCGCTCGTAGCCGAAGACGCCGGAGACCTGGCCGTCCTCCTTGAGCACGCGGGTGACCGTGCACTCCTGGAAGACCTTCAGGTGGGACTCGTAGTCCCCGCTCTCCCGGAAGTCCTGCTGCTGGAGCGAGACGATCTTCTGCTGGAGGGTGCGGATCAGTTCCAGGCCCGTACGGTCGCCCACGTGCGCGAGGCGCGGGTACTCGTGGCCGCCGAAGTTGCGCTGCGAGATCCTGCCGTCCTTCGTACGGTCGAACAGCGCGCCCCAGGTCTCCAGCTCCCACACCCGCTGCGGGGCCTCCTGGGCGTGCAGCTCGGCCATCCGCCACTGGTTGAGGAACTTGCCGCCGCGCATGGTGTCGCGGAAGTGGACCTGCCAGTTGTCGCCGGAGTTGGCGTTGCCCATGGCGGCCGCGATGCCGCCCTCGGCCATCACGGTGTGCGCCTTGCCGAACAGCGACTTGCAGATCACGGCCGTACGGGCGCCCCGCTCGCGGGCCTCGACGGCGGCGCGCAGCCCGGCGCCGCCCGCGCCCACCACGACGACGTCCCATTCCTGCCGGTCGACCACGGACATCAGAACAACCTCGGATCGTCGAAGGCACCGGAAGCGACGAGATACACGTAGAAGTCGGCGAGCGCGACGCTCACCAGCGACGCCCAGGCCAGCTGCATGTGGCGGGCGTTGAGCTTCCCGACCCACTGCCACATCCGGTACCGCACGGGGTGCCGGGAGAAGTGCTTGAGCTTGCCGCCGACGATGTGCCGACAGGAATGGCAGGAGAGGGTGTACGCCCAGATCAGCACGATGTTGGCCAGGAACACCAGCGTGCCCAGGCCCATGTGGCCCCACGCGTAGTCCTCGTCGCGGAAGGCGAGCACCGTGTCGTAGGTGAGGATGAGCGCGACCAGCAGCGCCGCGTAGAAGAAGTACCGGTGGATGTTCTGCAGGACGAGCGGGAAGCGGGTCTCGCCGGTGTACTTCTTGTGCGGCTCGGCCACGGCGCAGGCCGGCGGGGATGCCCAGAAGCCCCGGTAGTAGGCCTTGCGGTAGTAGTAGCAGGTCAGGCGGAAGCCGAGCGGGAAGATCAGGATGATGATCGCAGGGGAGAGGCCCCACCAGGTGCCGAAGACCTCCCAGTTCGGCCCGCCGCGCATCGGCTCGCAGTTCTCCGCCAGACACGGGGAGTAGAAGGGCGAGACGTACGGGGCCGCGTAGTAGTCCGCGTTCGCGAAGGCCCGCCAGGTCGAGTAGACGACGAAGGCCAGCAGGCCGGCGGCGGTGGCGGCCGGTGCCAGCCACCAGCGGTCGGTGCGCAGGTGCGGGGCGCGGATGGCGGCGCGCGTCGGGGTGTGGACGCCGGCGCCTCGGGGATGGGGTTCGGTGGCTGGCGGTTCCGTACCAGTGGCCACTGGGCGACTCCGGTGGGTCGGGTCGGGAGGGTCGGGCTCGAAGGGCGCGACGGATCGGGTTCAGGGGGCGCGGCGGTCGCGGGCGCCGAGGCCCTCGTCGTCCGAGTCCGTCCACAGCGAGCCGTCGTACGGCGTGTCGGAAATCGTGACGAGGTCCGGACGCCTGGGCGCGTCGGGCGCGGCCGACACCGCCCGCAGCAGCGCGACGCTTTCGCGCAGATGGTCGGCGTCGGTGCGGATCCGGCGGACCTCCAGGCCGCCGCTGCCCAGCTGCTGTTCCAGCCGGGACACCGACCGGGACAGGTCGTCGAGACTGCGTTGGATCGATGACAGGTCGTCGTGCACGGACATGACGTGACCTCACTTCCGCCGGAACTTCCGTCGGACACGGCACGGAGCCGGCCCTGGATGACGACGTGGCGACGTTCGTGCGCCTGAGAGTGTCGCGCGTCACACCTGCCGCTGGGAAGGGATGTGCGGCGATTGGCCGGGGCGTGTCGGCGCATCGCGCGTGACGTTGCGCCGCACGGGTGGGCTTACGCACCGTCGCCGCCGTGTCTCCCGGCGTCGCCGAACCGTTTCCTCTTCAGTGGCCGCATCCCCGTCCGGATACAAATGATCAGCTCCAAATACCGC
>NZ_BAABCQ010000041.1:0-49539 GCF_039539045.1 Streptomyces marokkonensis | reverse complement strand
AAAGAACCGCAGATCAGCAGGTCGTGTGACCTGCGAGGTTAAACGCCAAGCTCAGAGCCGGGTCGAGTTGACCGAGGTACCCACCTCCCCAGAGACTCGCCGCATCGAGTCGTTGGCCGGCCGGTTGCACGACGCGGGGCAGGCACGTCCTCCGCCCCGCGTGGATCCGGGCCGGGGCGGTGGCGCAGAGGGCGGTGCGGCTGCCGGTACCCGGTCGGGAGTGGTCAGCCGGGCAGGTCAGCCACAGCCACCGTTACGCGTACCGGAGCTCCCCAGGCCGGACCGAGCGTCCCAGCAGCGGCAGTGACGTCGCCGCCGCCAGCAGGCAGGACGCGTACACGGTGGGCGCTACCAGGAGGGCGGTCCAGGGGAGCGAACCGTCGCCGGCGAGGGTTGAGTACCAGGTGCCGATCGCCAGGCCCCCGATGCCGGCCAGCAGCAGGGCGGGTGCGAGCGGGACGGCGGTCTCCAGCAGCAGCGCCCGGTTCAGGACCGTACGCGGGACACCCGCGGCGACCTGGGCGGCCAGGGCCCGACGGCGGGTGGTCAGGGACTCGGCGGTGCCCACGGCGAGGCCGGAGAGCGTGATGGCGAGGGCGACGAGGACGGCGGCGCCGGTCAGATCGAGGCCGGTGGTGTAGTACTCCATGTCGGCGGCGAGCCGGTCCCGCCCAGTGGCGCGCAGGTCGATGAGCATCGCGTGCCGGACGCACAGGAACGCCGTGCCGGCGACCGTCACCAGCAGCACCGCGGCGTGCGTGCGGGCCGGGGCCCACGGGTCGTCGCGCAGCCGCTCCGCCGCGATGAGCGGCGCGGCCGTCCGGGCTCGGGGGGCGAGCAGCCGCCCGGTGGTGCGGGCCGTGGCCCCGGACAGCCACACCACACCGGCGGCAAGGGCGACGACGAGGCAGAAGACGGTCAGCGGCGTCCGCCAGTCGAACCGGTTGCCCGAGACGTGGCCGCCGCCCATCGCGAGCGGTGCCGCCCCGGCCAGGATGACCAGCGCACCCAGGAACAACAGCCCCGGCCCCCGGCCCGTCGCCGGCCGTACCCGGCGCACCCGGCCCAGCGGCGAGGCCACCACCCGGCGCAGCGCCAGTGCGCCCGCCACCGCGCCCAGCCCCGGTACGCCGACGGCGACCAGAGCGAAGCCGGTCCAGGTCAGTGCGGTCGGCCCGCTCCACAGGCGCAGCAGGAACAGGCCGGAGAAGACGGTCACCACCGCCGAGCCCGCCAGACACGCCAACCCGGTCTCCAGCGCGGCGATCCGCCGCACCTGCCAGGGCGTCGCCCCGGCCAGCCGCAGTCCGGCCAGCCGCCGGTCGCGGTGCACGGCACCGATCCGGGCGCACTGGCCGAGGAAGGCCAGCACCGGCACCAGCAACAGCAGCAGACCGCTGATCACGCCGCCGCGGGTGCCGGCTCCGCTCAGCAGGCCGTGGAAGACGGACACGCTGTAACCGTCCGGGACCGACACGAGGGTGACGGCCGCCAGCGCGAGACCCGTCGCCAGCCCCGCGCCCACCGCCGTGAGCATGATCCGCCACCACTCCCGCCGGTCCGACCCGCGCACCAGCTGCCGGGCCAGCCGAACGTCCGAAACCACCGTTCTCACGCCGTCACCCCCAGCGGTGCCACGGCGCCGTCCCGCAGTCGCACCTCGCGGTCCGCGTACGCCGCCACCTGGGCGTCGTGCGTGACCAGCAGCACCGCGGTGCCCGACTCCCGGGCGGTGTGCGCCAGCGCCGTCATCACCTGCTCGCTCGCCAGCGCGTCCAGCGCCCCGGTCGGCTCGTCCGCGAAGACCGCCTTCGGCCCGGTGACCAGCGCCCGGGCGAGTGCCGCCCGTTGTGCCTGCCCGCCGCTCATCTCGCCCGGCCGCAACTCCTCCTGCCCGCGCACCCCGAACCGCTCCAGCCACTCCCCGGCCCGCACCCGCGCCTCGATGCGGCCGGTTCCGGCGAGCATCAGCGGCAGCGCCACGTTGTCCGTCGCCGTCAGCTCCGGGATCAGCTGCCCGAACTGGAAGACCACACCGAAGTCGGTGCGGCGCAGCTCGCTCAGCCGCTTCTCCGGCAGTTCCTCCAGCCGCTGACCGGCGTACGTCACCGAACCGGCGTCCGGCCGGACGATCCCGGCCAGGCAGTGCAGCA
Source organism: Streptomyces marokkonensis (assembly GCF_039539045.1). NCBI lineage: Bacteria > Bacillati > Actinomycetota > Actinomycetes > Kitasatosporales > Streptomycetaceae > Streptomyces > Streptomyces marokkonensis. The sequence goes on along the minus strand of NZ_BAABCQ010000041.1, from coordinate 47,386 downwards.
GCGTCGACTTCCCGCTGCCGCTGGCCCCGGTGACGGCGAGGATCTCGCCGGCCCGCAGTTCGACACACGCGCCGCGCAGGGCCTTCGTCCTGCCGTGCGCCTTCACCAGGTCGCGGGCCGCGAGCAGCGGCCCGGTCGTGGTCCCGGACGTGTCCCCGTTTCTCATGCTGTGCGGACCTCCGCGGTCAGGGTGGTGAGCCGGGCCGCCGTGGTGGTCATCCAACGGAGGTCGGCGTCGAGGTGATTGAGGGCGTAGTCGGCCGACAGCACGGTCGTCAGGTCCGTGCCCGGGGCCGTCTTGACCGCCGTGAGCTCCCGCATCCGTCCCATGTGGGCGGCGCGCTGGGCCAGCAGGTAGGCGCCCGCGTCGCCGCCGGTGAGGATCGAGACGACGACCTTGGCGAAGATCTCGTTCGTCACGAACGGCGCGGGCGGTGCGATCTCGGCCGCCCACCGGGCCAGTTCACGCGTGCCCTCGTTCGTCGCGCGGTACGCGGTCCGTTCCGGGCCGCCGTCCGACGCGGTGCCGTCGACCTCCGCGAGACCGTCCCGGACCAGACGCTGCAGCGTCGTGTAGACCTGCCCGTAGGCCAGTGGACGGGCCTCGGGGAAGCGTGCGTCATGGCGTCGCTTCAGGTCGTAGCCATGGCTCGGCCCCGAGGCGAGCAGTCCCAACAGGATGTGACGGGTGCTCATGGCGAGCAGTATTCACCGAGTGCATGTACTGAGTGAATAGTCGGCCGGGAAGTTGTCGGGAAACCGCCGGTGCCGTCGTCCACCTGATTCTCGCGAGGAGGCCCCGGCGTCGACGAAGCTCGCCCGCGTGACCGGTTTGCGTGATCTCCGAATGGGTTAGGTGACTGTTCTGTCCGCATTCGAAGCGAGTTCACCGGGATGGAGTGTGACCAGCGGCACGTTGTCGGTGCTGAGGCGTCTGACCTTGCGCGGACTGGGTAGGGGCTGCCGTAACCCGCCAAAAGCGTGCTCGACAGAAGTCGACGAATCTCGACGAAGTTCTATGAAGGAGACCCCGTGGTTGCACTGGCACCGCTTCTGCTCCCGGCCCCGTCCAAACCCGTGGCGGAGCCGTCCAGCCCATGGGCGGAGCCCTCCGCCGCCTCCGACACCCCGCACTACTGCGTCTTCGGCGCCACCGGCAGCTGCGCCGAGACCCCGCTCACCAGCGAACCGCCGCTGCCCGACGCCGAGCCCCTCACCAGCGAGTCGCCGTTCGCCGACGCCGTACCGCTGACCAGCGAGTCCTCGCCCGAACTCACGGCGGACGTGCCGGAGCAGGGCGGCCCCTCCTTCGCCGTCCCGGAATCCCCGATGTCGTAGAGGTCACAGATGCCAGCAGCCAGGCCGGACGAGCCCCCCACCGAGGACCTTCCCGAGGATCTGACCCGGCTCGCCGCCCTGCACGGCGTCGCCACCTCCTACAGCCCGTCCCCGGACCGCACCGTCGCGGCCTCGGCCACCGCCGTCACCCTGGCCCTGGCCGCCCTCGGCGTGGACACGAGCACGCCGCAGGCCGTACGCGCCGCGCTCGCCGCCCGTGAGAGCGAGCTGCGCGAACGCCTGCTGCCGCCCACCGTGGTCGCCCGGCCCGACGGCGGGCCGCCGGCCGCCCTGGCCGCGCTCCCCGAGGGCACCCGGGTGCGCGTCGACACGGAGCGGGGCGAGACCTGTGACGGCACCGGACCGCTGCCGCCCGGCGTCCACCGTCTGACCGCCACGGCGCCCGACGGCCGGACCGCCCGCGCCCACCTGATCGTCGCGCCCGCCGGGCTGCCCGTCCCGGCCGCACGCTCCTACGGACTCCTCGTCCAGCTCTACTCCCTCCTCTCCCGCCGCTCCTGGGGCATGGGCGACCTCGGCGACCTCGGTGAACTGGCAGCCTGGGCGGGGCGCGCCCTCGGCGCCGGTTTCCTCCAGGTCAACCCGCTGCACGCGGCCGTGCCAGGCGCACCCACCGATCCCTCCCCGTACCGGCCCTCCTCCCGCCGCTTCCCCGACCCCGTGCACCTGCGGATCGAGGACGTGCCCGAGTTCGCGTACGTCACCGACCAGGCGCGCGCCCGGTCCCTCGAGGAGCGGGCCGGGCGGCTGCGCGAGGGCGTACTGGAGAAGGACGCCCTGATCGACCGGGACGCCGTGTGGGAGCTCAAGCGCGAGGCCCTCGAACTGCTCGCCGAGGTCCCCCTCGGACCCGGCCGCCGCGCCGCCTACTGCGACTACCTCGCCGAACAGGGCACCGCGCTGGAGGACCACGCCACCTGGTGCGCACTCGCCGAGGTCCACGGCTCCGACTGGCACCAGTGGCCCGAGGGTCTGCGTGACCCCCGTTCGGCCGACACCGAACGCGCCCGCACCGAGCTGATGGACCGCGTCGACTTCCACTCCCGCCTGACCTGGCTCACCGACACCCAGCTCACCGCCGCACAGCGCGCCGCCCGTGAGGCCGGCATGCCGGTCGGCATCGTCCACGACCTCGCCGTGGGCGTGCATCCGCGAGGCGCCGACTCCTGGGCGCAGCAGGAGTACTTCGCCGCCGGTATGTCGGTGGGCGCGCCACCCGACGCCTTCAACGCCCGCGGCCAGGACTGGGGCCTGCCGCCCTGGCGCCCCGACCGCCTGGCCGCCTTCGGCTACGCGCCCTTCCGAAGTCTGCTGCGGGGCCTGTTCCGCTACGCCGGAGCCCTGCGCATCGACCACGTCATGGGCCTGTTCCGCCTGTGGTGGGTCCCGGAGGGCCACCCGCCCACCGAGGGCACCTACGTCCGCTACGACGCCGAGGCCATGCTCGCCGTACTCGTCCTGGAAGCGACCCGGGCCGGCGCCGTGGTCATCGGTGAGGACCTGGGTACCGTGGAGCCCGGCGTGCGCGAGGCGCTGCGCGAACGCGGGGTGCTCGGCACCTCGGTGCTCTGGTTCGAGCGCGACTGGACGGGCGACGGCCGCCCCCTGCCGCCCGAGCGGTGGCGCGCCGACTGCCTGGCCACCGCCACCACCCACGACCTGCCGTCCACCGCGGCACGCCTCACCGGCGAACACGTCGAACTCCGCGACCGCCTCGGCCTGCTCGCCCGCCCGCTGGAGGAGGAGCGGGCCGAGGCGTCGGCGGACACGGCCGAGTGGCTGGACGTACTGGCCCGCCTCGGCCTGCTGCACGGCACCGGCGGCGACACCGGCGTCCCCTCAGAGGAGGCCGGCATCCAGGCCGTCCACCGCTTCCTGCTGCGCACCCCCGCCCGCATGGCCGGCATCTGGCTGCCGGACGCCGTCGGCGACCGCCGCCCGCAGAACATCCCCGGCACCTGGGACCAGTACCCGAACTGGCGCCTGCCCGTCGCCGACGCCGAAGGCCGCCCGGTGACCTTGGAGGACCTGGCCCTCTCGCCCCGGCTGCACGCCCTGATCGATGCCGTACGCAACCGCGCCGACGGCTGAGCGGCACGCTCCGGGGCCGCCCGAAACAGCCCGGAGGCCGCCCGCGGGCCGCGTCCGGGCCCCCGTACGGCACCCCGGGCGCGCGCCCGTTCCGGCCGTTCGCTAACTTTGCACCGTGGACAAGAAGAACGCCCTGCGCGCCGGCGCCCTGGCAGCCGGTACGACGCTGATGATGCTGCTCATGTCGTCCCCCGCGCTCGCGCTGACCCGCGACGACGGCGACGACCCCGGTACCGGTCTCAGCGTCATCGAGACGGTGGGCCTCTACGTCGTGGCCCCGATCGCGTTGTTCGTGGTCATCACGGCCCTGGTCATGGTCCTGGACAAGTCCAAGGAGGAGCACCGCGTGACCTCCCGCAACGTCAGGACCAAGGCGAAGGCCGACGCCAAGGCCTGACGGCCCGCCTCAGCTTCACCGAGGGCGCCGGTCCCACCGCACGTACGCGCGTCAGCGCGTGTACATGCGGGGGACCGGCGCCCTCGGCGCGTCTCCCGCCTACTTCTCGGTGCCGGCGAGGAGATCCCGCAGCAGGACGGCCAGTTGGCCCGCCCGTTCGTCGTCGAGGACGGACAGGGCCTCCGTCTGGACGGCCAGTCCCGCGCCGACCGCCTCGTCGATCAGCTCCAGCCCCCGGTCGGTGAGCGTGACCTGAAGTCCCCGCCGGTCGTGCGGGTCCGGGGAACGGCGCAGTAGCCCGGCCCGTTCGAGCTTGTCCAGCCGGCCGGTCATGCCGCCCGTGGTGAGCATCAGCGTGGCCGAGAGCTGCCGGGGGGAGAGCGTGTAGGGCTCGCCGGAGCGGCGCAGGGTGGCCAGGGCGTCGAACTCCCCGCGGGAGATCCCGAAGCGCGTGTACGCCTTCTCCATCCGGTCGCCCATCGCGCGCGCGAGCCGGAAGACGCGGCCGAACACCTCCATTGCGGCCGTATCCAGGTCGGGCCGCACCTCCGCCCACTGGTCGATGATCGCGTCGACGGGGTCGTTGCGCGGCTCGGGGCGCCGTCCGGGGCGTTCAGTCATGGCACGAGTATCGAGGCCGATCAGGCTCGGTCGCAAGAAAGTAGCTTGACGGAAACTTGCTTAGAGCTAAGCTACTGGCTGCCGAGCTTCCCGACTTCGCTTCTCCGACTCCCGGAAGAGAGCCCGCCATGGCCGTCGGCCGCCCCGCCCTCATCGCGCTCACCGCCCTGGCGCCCATCTCCTGGGGCACCACCTACGCCGTGACGACCGGGTTCCTGCCGCCCGACCGGCCTCTGTTCACCGGGCTGACGCGCGCCCTGCCCGCCGGTCTGCTGCTGCTCGCCCTCGCCCGGGTGCTGCCGCGCGGCGCCTGGTGGTGCAAGGCGGCGGTGCTGGGCGCGCTCAACATCGGGGCCTTCTTTCCGCTGCTGTTCCTCTCGGCCTACCGGCTGCCGGGCGGGACGGCGGCCGCGGTCGGCTCGGCCGGTCCGCTGTTCGTCGTCGGGCTCTCGGCGCTGCTGCTCGGACAGCGGCCCACCGTCCGGTCCGTGCTCGCCGGCGTCGTCGCCGCGTTCGGTGTCAGCCTGGTGGTGCTGAAGGCGGCCGGGGCGCTGGACGCGCTCGGTGTGGCGGCGGCCCTCGCGTCCACCGCCTCCATGTCGGCGGGCACCGTGCTCACCAAGCGGTGGGGCCGCCCCGACGGCGTCGGCCCGCTCGCGCTCACCGGCTGGCAGCTGACCGCCGGCGGCCTGCTCATCGCGCCCCTCGCCCTCCTGGTGGAGGGCGCCCCGCCCGCCCTGGACGCCCCGGCGGTCGGCGGCTACCTCTACCTCGCCCTGGCCAACACGGCGTTGGCGTACTGGCTCTGGTTCCGCGGCATCGGCCGGCTCTCCGCCACCCAGGTCACCTTCCTCGGCCCGCTCTCCCCGCTGACCGCCGCCGTCGTCGGCTGGGCGATGCTCGGCGAGACGCTGACACCGGTGCAGCTGGTTGGCATGGCGCTGGCGTTCGGGGCGACGGCCGCGGGGCAGCTCGTGTCACGGGCTCGGATGGCCGAGCCTTCCGGATCTTTCAGTTCTCCTTCAAGGAACGGTCGAAAAGATTCGATGGACCTGACGGGTCCGGCACTGCGACGGTAGGTCGGTAGGCACATCGTGATCGTCGCCCCGCCGAGAGGACCTCCGTGGCCGTAGCCGACCGCCGGACCACCACCCCCGCACCCACTCCCGCCGTCGGCCCGGCCACCACCGGCGGCCCCGCTGCCCCCGTCGCCCTCGGGATCGGGCTCGCCGTACTGGCCACCCTCGTCTGGTCCGGCAGCTTCGTCACCTCCCGCGCCCTCGGTGACAGCGTGCCCCCCGTCCAGCACGCCTTCTGGCGCTGGGTGGTGGCGCTCGCCGTCGTCGCCCCCTTCGGCGCCCGGCGGGCCTGGCGGCAACGCGCGCTGATCCGGCGTCACCTCGGCTTCGTCCTCCTCGCCTCCCTGCTCGGCGTGACCGTCTACAACACCCTGGTCAACCAGGCCGGCGTCACCACCCCCGCCGCCAACATGGGCATGATCATGGCGGCCTCCCCGGTGCTGATGGCGGTCTTCGAACGGGCGGGCGGCGTACGGCTCGGCGCCCGCCGGGTCGCCGGGCTGCTCGTCGCCTGCGCGGGTGTGCTGCTGCTGATCGGCGGCGGGGCGTCGTTCGCGGCCGGTGACCTGTGGATGGTCGCCGCCGCCTGCTGCTTCGGGTCGTACAGCGCGCTGCTGCGCCGCAGGCCCGCCGGCCTGGACGGAGCGGGGTTCCTCTTCACCACGTTCCTGTTCGGCACCGTCCTGCTGCTGCCCGCCCAGGGCGTCAGCCTCGCCGTCCAGGGCGGTTTCAGCCCGGACCCGGGCAATGTCCTGCCGCTCCTCTACGTCGGCGTCGCCTCCTCCGCGGTCGCCTTCTTCGCCTGGAACAAGGCGATCTCCCTGATCGGCCCCTCCCGCGCCGGGGTCGTCTACTACCTCCAGCCGGTGTGCGTGGCCCTGCTCTCCTGGGCCCTGCTGTCCGAGCCGACCGGCTGGGCGCAGGCCGGGTGCATGGCGCTGATCCTCGGCGGCGTCGTCCTCGGCGCCGCCTCGGGGGCCGGGCCGCGTCGGTGAGGAGGGCGACCCGCGGATAGGTTGCCGCCATGGCCGACTGGGACATCCGCAAGCTGCAGATCCTGCGGACGCTGCGGGAACGGGGCACGGTGACCGCGACGGCCGAGGCGCTGCGCATGACGCCGTCCGCCGTGTCGCAACAGCTGACGAACCTCTCCAGGCAGCTCGGGGTGGAGCTGCTCCAAGCCCAGGGCAGACGGGTCCGGCTGACGGACGCGGCCCGCCTGGTGCTGCGGCACGCCGAGGCGGTGTTCGAGCAACTGGAACGGGCCGACGCCGAACTGGCGGCCTACGTCCACGGGGACGCCGGCGAGGTGCGGGTCGGCGCCTTCTCCACCGCCGTGCCCGCCCTCGTCGTACCGGCCGTGACCGCGTTGCGGGTGACGCACCCCAGGGTCGCGGTGCGGGTACGGGAGGCCGAGGCGCAGGAGGCGTACGAGCTGCTGGCCGCCGGGGAGGTGGACCTCGCCCTGTCGCTGGCCGCGCAGGCGCCGAGCGCCGTCGACCCGCGCTTCACCCGCGTCCCGCTCCTCGCCGACCCGCTGGACGTCGCCCTGCCCGGCGACCATCCGCTGGCCCGCGCGGACGGGCTGCGGCTGGCCGACCTCGCCGCCGAACCGTGGATCTTCGGGGGCAGCGGGCCCTGGTCCGACATCACGCGCGGTGCCTGCGAGACGGCCGGGTTCCGGCCCCACCAGGGTCACGCGGCGGCCGGCTGGACCGCGATCCTCGCGATGGTCGAGGCGGGCATGGGCGTGGCCCTGGTGCCGCGCATGGCGGCCGTGCCGAGGGACGGAGTGGTGATGCGCGAGCTGTGCGCGGACCGTCCCGTGCGGCACGTGGTCGCGGCGGTGCGCAAGGGGGCACAGGAGAGCGCGGCGGTGGGGCGGGTACTGGACGCCCTGCGAACGGCCGCGACCACCCCCACCTCCGGCGGCCGCCAGGCGTCCTCCGGTGGTCCCCGGGTGGCCTCGGAGGCCCTGTAGGCGGCTTGCCGGCGGCCCGTAGGTGGTCTCCGGTGGTCCTCGGGCGGCCTGCCGGCGGCCCGTAGCCGCCCCCGACGCCCCGCGGGCAGCCCCCGACGCCCCGCAGGCCGCCCCGCCCGCCGGACAGGCCCGGCCTGACCCCCTGCCGGAGAAACGGGAAGGGGCGCCCGGTGCGACGAGCACCGGACGCCCCCAGAGACGTAGCGCCTACTCGCCGGAGGCCGCCGCGTCCGCCGCCTGCGCCCTCAGCGCCCGCTCGACGCCCGAGCGGGACTCCGAGACCAGCCGCCGCAGGGCCGCGTTCGGCTCGGCGGAGGACAGCCAGGCGTCCGTGCGGTCCAGGGTCTCCTGGGACACCTGCACCGCCGGGTACAGGCCGACCGCGATCTGCTGGGCCATCTCGTGCGAACGGGACTCCCAGGCGCCCTTGAGCGCCTCGAAGTACCGCTCCGTGTACGGCGCGAGCAGCTCGCGCTGGTCGGTCTGGACGAAGCCGGCGATGACCGCCTCCTGCACGGCGTTCGGCAGCTTGTCGGACTCCACGACCGACTCCCACGCCTCCGCCTTGGCCGCCTCGGTCGGACGGGCGGCCCGCGCGGTGGCGGCGTGCCGCTCACCGGCGGCGGTCCTGTCCCGCTCGTACTCGCCCGCGATCTCCGACCCGCCGAACCGGCCCACGGCCGCGAGCCGCTGCACGAACGTCCAGCGCAGCTCGGTGTCGACGGCCAGGCCCTCGATCGTCGTCGTGCCGTCCAGCAGCGCGTCCAGCAGGTCCAGCTGCTCCGGCGTCCTGGCCGTCGCCGCGAACGCCCGCGCCCACGCCAGCTGGTGGTCGCTGCCCGCCTCGGCGGCCCGCAGATGGGCCAGCGTGGCCTCCGTCCAGCGGGTGAGCAGCGCCTCGCGGGCGGTCGGGGCGGAGTACTGGTCGATGGCCAGCTTCACCTGGCGGTGCAGCGACTGCACCACGCCGATGTCGGACTCCTTGCCGATGCCGGACAGCACCAGGGCGAGGTAGTCGCGGGTCGCGAGCTCCGCGTCCCGGGTCATGTCCCAGGCCGACGCCCAGCACAGGGCGCGCGGCAGCGACTCGGTGAAGTCGCCCAGGTGCTCGGTGACGACGGCCAGGGACCGCTCGTCCAGGCGGACCTTGGCGTACGACAGGTCGTCGTCGTTGAGCAGTACGACCGCCGGGCGGCGCTTGCCGACCAGCTGCGGTACGGCCGTCAGCTCGCCGTCGACGTCCAGCTCGACGCGCTCGCCGCGCACCAGCTTGCCGCCGGCGTCGAGGTCGTAGGCGCCGATCGCGATGCGGTGCGGGCGCAGGGTGGGCTCACCCTTGGCGCCGACGGGCAGGACGGGGGCCTCCTGGCGGATCGCGAAGGCCGTGATGACCCCGTCCGCGTCCGTCTCGATCTCCGGGCGCAGCACGTTGATGCCGGCCGTCTCCAGCCACGCCTTCGACCAGGTCCTCAGGTCGCGGCCGGAGGTCTCCTCCAGGGCGCCCAGCAGGTCGGACAGGCGCGTGTTGCCGAACGCGTGCCGCTTGAAGTAGGCCTGCACGCCCTTGAAGAACGCGTCCTCACCGACGTACGCCACGAGCTGCTTGAGCACCGATGCGCCCTTGGCGTACGTGATGCCGTCGAAGTTGACGAGCACGTCGTCCAGGTCGCTGATGTCCGCCATGATCGGGTGCGTGGACGGCAGCTGGTCCTGCCGGTACGCCCAGGTCTTCATCTGGTTGGCGAACGTCGTCCACGAGTGCGGCCACTTCGAGCCGGGCGCGTCGGCCTGGCAGGCGGCCTCGGCGTAGGTGGCGAACGACTCGTTCAGCCACAGGTCGTTCCACCACTCCATGGTGACCAGGTCGCCGAACCACATGTGCGCCAGCTCGTGCAGGATCGTGGCGGCCCGCACCTCGTACGCGGCGTCCGTCACCTTCGAACGGAACACGTACTGGTCACGGATGGTCACCGCGCCCGCGTTCTCCATCGCGCCCGCGTTGAACTCGGGCACGAAGAGCTGGTCGTACTTCGCGAAGGGGTACTGGTAGTCGAACTTCTCCTGGAACCACTCGAAGCCCTGCCGGGTCACCTCGAAGATGGCGTCCGAGTCGAGGTGCTCGGCCAGCGAGGGCCGGCAGTAGATGCCGAGCGGGACGGACTGGCCGTCCTTCTCGTACACGCTGTGCACGGAGTGGTACGGGCCGACGATCAGCGCCGTGATGTACGACGAGATGCGCGGGGTCGGCTCGAAGACCCAGACGTTGTCCTGGGGCTCCGGGGTGGGCGAGTTGGAGATGACCGTCCAGCCCTCGGGCGCCTTCACGGTGAACTGGAAGGTCGCCTTCAGGTCCGGCTGCTCGAAGGACGCGAAGACGCGGCGCGCGTCCGGCACCTCGAACTGCGTGTACAGGTAGGCCTGGTCGTCGACCGGGTCGACGAACCGGTGCAGGCCCTCGCCGGTGTTGGTGTACGCGCAGTCGGCGACCACGCGCAGGATGTTGCGCCCCGGCAGCAACCCCGGCAGGGCGATGCGGGAGTCCTGGAACACCTCGGCGGCGTCGAGGGAGTCGCCGTTCAGCGTCACCTCGTGGACCGTCGGCGCGACCAGGTCGATGAAGGACTCGCCGCGCTCGTCGCCGGTCTCCGCGACGTCGAAGCGCACCGTGGTCACGGACCGGTAGGTGCCGCCCTCCTGCGCGCCGGTGAGGTCGAGATCGATCTCGTACGAGTCAACGGTCAGCAGCGTCGCCCGCTGCCGCGCTTCTTCGCGGGTCAGGTTTGTGCCAGGCACGCGGTCATCTCCTCGTTATGTGTGGGTTGCGCCATCCTTCCACGTGGCCCGTACCCAACGCGATGTCCATTTCCCGCCGGTGCGCGGGCCGGGCGGGCGCGAGCCTGGATCCATGCAGCACTACACCGCACGGCCGATCCCGCCGGCCGCCCTGAGGGAACTGCGCACCACCGACGACGCGGGCCGCGTGCCCGCCCCGTTCACCGACGACGAGGGTGGCGCGCCCCTGCGCTGCTGCCTGCGCCGCAGCCGCCCGGGGGAGAGGATCACCCTCGTCTCCTACGCCCCGCTGCGGCGCCGGGCCGCCCGGGCGGGTACCGACCCGGGCGCGTACGACGAGCGGGGGCCGGTCTTCGTCCACGCCGAACAGTGCGCGGGACCGGAGGCGGACGGCCTCGCCTTCACGAACGCGCACCGCGTCCTGCGCCGCTACTCGGCCGACGGGCGCATCCTGGGCGGGCGACTGGTCGAGGGCGCCGACGCCTTCGCACCCGCCCTTCGGAAAGCGTTCGACGACCCGGCCGTGGCGTTCGTCCACGTCCGGGCCGTCGAGTACGGCTGCTTCCTCTACGAGGTCCGCAGAGGCTAGCTCCTGGTTAGCCCTTCAGCTCCGCCGCCACCAGCTCCGCGATCTGCACCGCGTTCAGGGCCGCGCCCTTGCGCAGGTTGTCGTTGGAGACGAACAGGGCGAGGCCGTTGTCCACGGTCTCGTCCTGGCGGATACGGCCCACGTACGACGGGTCCTGGCCGGCCGCCTCCAGCGGGGTCGGCACCTCGGTGAGCGCGACGCCGGGTGCGCCGGCCAGCAGCTCCTTGGCGCGCTCCACACTGATCGGGCGGGCGAAGCGGGCGTTGATCTGGAGGGAGTGGCCGCTGAAGACGGGCACGCGCACGCAGGTGCCGGACACCTTCAGCTCCGGGACCTCCAGGATCTTGCGGGACTCGTGGCGGAGCTTCTGCTCCTCGTCCGTCTCGTGCAGCCCGTCGTCCACGATGGAACCGGCCAGCGGGAGCACGTTGTACGCGATCGGCGCCACGTACTTCTCCGGCTTCGGGAACTCTACCGCCGCACCGTCGTGGGCGAGCTTGGGCGCGTCCGCGCCGGCCTTCTGGACCTGCTCGAACAGCTCGTCCACGCCGGCCACGCCGGAACCGGACACGGCCTGGTAGGTGGCGACGACCAGCGCTTCGAGACCCGCCTCGGCGTGCAGCGGACGCAGGACCGGCATCGCGGCCATCGTCGTGCAGTTCGGGTTGGCGATGATGCCCTTGGGGCGGTCGGCGATCGCGTGCGGGTTCACCTCGGAGACGACCAGCGGGACCTCGGGGTCGCGGCGCCAGGCGGAGGAGTTGTCGATCACGACCGGGCCCTGGGAGGCGACCTTCTCGGCCAGCGCCTTCGAGGTGGCACCGCCCGCGGAGAACAGCACGATGTCCAGGCCCGAGTAGTCGGCGGTGGCCGCGTCCTCCACCGTCACGCCGTCCAGCTCCTTGCCGGCGCTGCGGGCCGAGGCGAACAGACGCAGCTCGGTGACCGGGAAGTCGCGTTCCGTGAGGATCCCGCGCATGACCGTGCCGACCTGACCGGTGGCTCCGACGATTCCGACCCTCACGGGGACTCCTTCTCCGTTTGTGCGCGTGTCTTCACGCGCGCTTTGCTCGGCCGAGACTTTTCCATCATGGGGCGAAGTCCGGCCCGCCTGTCCAGTTCTTTGCGCGGGGTGGCCGCACCGTGGGACGCGGCGACTCGGACAGCAGACGCGGTCCTTCGGCAAAAATCCCTGCTGAGCTGCAGAAATTCACCTCCGGCGGGCCCCGCGCCGCAAGCTGTGCTGTTCCGGCCCCTGCCCATCCCCGCCCGCCCCACACGACGATGTGACGTACGCCTCGCACCGCGGGGCCGCCGGCCGGGCGAACGTTTCGGGCCCCGCCGGCGTCGTAGGGGAAACGTGGCTGGGGGAGGGGTGGCCGTGCTGCGCAGAAGGGCCCGCCGCGGGCAGGGGGACGGCGTACTCGACGACCCTCTGGACGCGGCCCAGGAACGCCGGGTGCGGGCGGTGCTCGCGCTGGGCGGGGTGCCGCAGGCGGACCTGCCGGACGGGGTGCAGCAGGTCCGCCTGCGGCTGCTGGAGCGGACGGCGAGCGGCCGGGAGGCGCCGCGCGACGTGTCCGCGTGGGCGGCGGTCGTCGCCTCCAACCTGGCCATGGACTGGCACCGGGCCAGGCGCCGCCAGGACCGGCTCGGCGAGCGCCTGGCCGCGCTGCGCCAGTCCGAGCAGCCCTCCGGCGAGGAGACCAGCCTGCTCTCCCTCGCCGTGGCCCAGGGCCTGGACGAGCTGCCCGACGCCCAGCGCCAGGTCCTCGTCCTGCGCTTTTTCGCCGACCTGCCGGTGCGCGGCATCGCCGAGGAACTCGGCGTTCCCGAGGGCACGGTCAAGAGCAGGCTGCACACGGCGGTACGGGCACTGCGGGCCCGCCTGCACGAGGACGAGGTGGTGTGAGATGGCCGCCGAACAGCAGCCCGGTGCGCACGACGCGCTGATGGCCGCGATCACGGGCGAGCCGCTGCCCCCCGGGGCGGGCGCGGGCAGGGACACCGATGCCCATGCCCATGCCCATGCCCATGCCGATGCCGATGCCGAGTACCGGTCGGCGGTGGCCGACGTGGCGCTGCTGCGGGAGCAGCTGGGGATCATCGGGCGGTCGCTGGGCGAGCCGCTTCCCGGCCCTGAGGTCTTCCCGGCCGGGGAGACCCCGCGCCGCCCCCGGCGCCGTCCGCTCGCCGTCGCCTTCGGCGTCCTCGCGGTGGCGTGCGCCGGCGTGGTGGCGACGGGGCTCGGCTGGCTGGTGGTGCAGGGAGGGAACGGAGCCGAGGACGCGGCGGGCGGCAAGGCCGCGGCGAGCGACGGGCAGGCGGACTCCGCCGATTCCGGTGGTGTCGCCTTCGGCAGCCCCCGCTACCTCGCCTGCGCCCGTCTGGTGGCCGAGGGCACGGTGGCCGGCGCGGAACCGGTGCCGGGGACCGGGCGGCACCGGATCACCCTGGACGTGACCCGCTCCTACAAGCCGCGGGAACGGCCGGGGAGGACGGGCGAGCGGATCACGTTCGTCCTGGACGACACCACCGCCCGGCTCGTCGAGGGCGACCGCGCGCTGATCGGCATCCCCCGGCACGGCGACAGCCCGGACGCCGTGATCACCGGCGCGGAGGCCGTCGCCGCCGAACGCGCCTGGATCACCGCGTCCCTGCCCGAGTCCCGCACCCTCACCTGCGATTGACCCCCGGCATGCGGAAGGGGCGGGAGCCCCGCGGAGCGCCCGCCCCTCCCGAGTGCCGCACCGGACTACGGCACGACCGTGCCGATCCGTACGCTGCCGAGGCCCGCGGCCGTGCCGTGGGCGTTGACCAGCTGGACCTGCCCGAAGAACTCCCGGCCCTCCGGAGCGGCGGCCAGCGCCGTGACGCTGCCCGAGACCGTCGCGGAGTCGCCCGTGCCGAGCTCGATGGGAGCCGAGCCGTCCACGGTGACCGAGCCGAGGGACGCGGCGAAGTACACGTCCCGGTAGTCGTACTCCGTGGTGCCCGACGGCACCGAGTAGCCCACGACCTCGACGGTGTAGGTACCGGCGGCCGGCTTCGGCACGGAGACCGACTCCTCCGAGTCGCCGTCGGCGGACTGGCCGACGATGTTGCCGTCCTTGTCGTAGACCGTCAGGTCCAGGTCGGAGGCCGCGTCGGAGACGCCCCCGATGGCCACGTCGAGCGACGTGGCGCCCTCGGGCACCTCGACCGTGGACGTGGCCGTCGCGCCCTGCTCGATCGACGGGCGGGACGTCTCGGCCGAGCCGAGCGGGCCGCCGACCAGCTTGCCCTCGATCGGGCCGTACTGGTTCGTCACCTTCCAGGAGGCGGAGGCCGGGGTTCCCACCTCGGCCTCGGGCACCGTCACGACCTCCGGGTCGAAGGCGGCGCCGAGCACGGTGACGTCCAGCTTGTACGGGTTGTCCAGCAGCGGTGAGGTGCGCCGCGACTCGACCTCGATCTCCCAGACGCCGGGCTGCGGGTCGGCGTACGCGCGCACGTCGGGCCGGCAGCCGTTGCCGTCGAGGTAGTTGTTGTAGCAGTACGGCGTGGACGTGTTGTCGACCGGGACCCCGTACGGGTGGATGGCGATGAACCGGGTCTGGCTCCCGTCCTTCAGCCCGCTCATCGCCACCTCGAGCGCCTTCGCGCCCTCGGGGACGGTCACGAAGTACGACTCGGTGTCGTTGCGCTGCACGGAGTTCTTCGCGGAGAAGTCGTACTCCAGCGGGGCCGAGGCCACGACCGTGGTCAGGACCAGCTTGTCGGTGCCCTCGGTGCGCGGGTCGTCGACCTCGAGGACCGCGCTCTTGATGCCCTCGGAACGCGGCTTCGCCTGCACCTTGACGGTCACCGGCTCGTTCAGCGGCAGCCTCACCTCGTCGGAGCCGACGATCCGGAAGGTGCGCCCGGCGTTGTTCTCGAAGTGCAGCTCGTGCCGGATCGCGCGGTCCTCGCCGGAGGTGCGGGTGAGCGTGATCTCGTACGTCTTCTTCTCCCCGGCCTTCAGTCCGCCCTCGCGGTCGTAGAGGCCGGTGCCCTGGCCCGGAGTCTCCAGGAACTGGTCGATCGCGGTGTCGACCGGCGCCTTCACCGTGTACTCGTGGGCCGTGGCGCCCTTGCGGATCGACCGCCAGGCGTCGGGGATGTTGATCAGGCCGGCGCCCTCCTCGTACGCCTGCACGCCCTTGATGTGGTCGGCGGTCGAGGTCAGCGCCGTCCGCAGCTTCGCCGGGGTCAGGTCGATGTCCGCCTGCTTCGCCGCGGACAGCAGCAGCGCGGAGGCGCCGGCGGCCTGGGGGGAGGCCATCGAGGTGCCCTGGAGCATGCCGTAGCCGGCCGGGAGGTCGTAGCCCGCCTCCGGGACCGGGGCGCCGGGCGCCCAGGTCTGGATGGTGTTGACCGCCGCGCCGGGCGCGGTCAGCGTCGGCGTGAAGCCGCCGTCCTCACGCGGGCCGCGCGAGGAGAACGGCATCATCTGGTACTTCTTCTTCACCGCGGAGCCGTAGTTGGCGGCCCAGGTCTCGCGGGAGACGGACGCACCGACCGAGATCACCTTGTCCGCGAGGGACGGGTCGCCGATGGTGTTGGCGCCGGGGCCGGAGTTGCCCGCCGAGATCACCAGCTGGACGCCGTAGGTGTCGATGAGCCGCGTGTACAGCTCGGCGCGCGCGTTGTTGCCGTCGTTGAGGGCGGGCAGGCCGCCGATCGACATGTTGACGATGTCGACGCCGCGGTTGACGACGAGGTCGATCATGCCCTCGGTGAGCGCGATGTTGGTGCAGCCGCCGCTCCAGGTGCAGGCGCGGGACGAGACGATCTTCGCGCCGGGCGCCGCGCCGTCCATCCGGCCGCCGAACAGGCCGTTGGCGGCGGCGAGTCCGGCCACGTGCGAGCCGTGCGAGCCCTCGATGACGCCGATGTTGACGAAGTCGGCCTTCGCGCCGGCCGCGTTGTACACGACGTCCTCGCGGATCTCGACGACGAACGGCTGGCGCTCGGCCACGTCCGTCTTCGGGTCGTCCGTGCCGAAGTACCCGATCTGGAAGCCGTCCTTGTAGGGCTTCATCGGGGTGTCGTCGGCGAAGTCGTGGTTGTCGTTCAGGTCGACGCGGACCGTGCCGGCCTTCGCGTCGTAGAGGACGCCCCAGGAGTCGGTGGTGTCGCCGTCCCGGTTGGCGTCGCCGCCGGCGTCGCCGCCGGTGGTGTACGACTCCAGGAAGGTGCTGACCTGGTACGAGCCGGCGGGCGCCGTCCACGTCTCGCCGCCGTAGGTGAAGGTGGGCCCCGAGACGGAGGTGGTCATCGGGCGCCAGGTCCGGTCGCCGTCGACGACCGGGTCGGTGGCGGTGACCCAGTCGACGATCTTGCGCTCGCCGGTGGTGGTCTTCTGCAGCGCCGGGTGGGCGAGGTCGACGCCCGAGTCGAGGACGCCGATGGTGACGCCGCGGCCGTCCGCCTTCGGGTACTTCTTCACGAAGTCGACGGCGCCCGTCTCGAAGGACGGGTTGTACGGGTTCTCGGCCGGGGTGCGGCGGTCCGGCGCGGGGTAGGCGCGGCCCTTGTGGTGCGTGGCGCCCTTCGCCCGGTCCGCGCCCGGCGTCGGGTCGTCCAGCGGGATCTCGTCGCGCAGGTCGATGCCGTGCACGGAGGAGAGCTTCGCGGCGGCGGCGATGGCCGAGTCGGCCTCGTCGGTGGGGACGGTGGCGCGGACGTAGCCGAGCTCGTCGTAGATCCGGCCGACGGAGCCGCCGCCGACCGCGTCCAGCTTCTTCGCCACCTGCTCGGTCTCGCCCGGCGCGGTGGCGACCATCATCGTGACGTTCTTCGTGCCGTCGGCCTTCGCCTCGGCGAGCAGGTCGGCGTCGTGTGAACCGAGCTTGTCGTCGGCGGACTTGACGGAGGCGTCGGCCGGGGCGTCGACGGGGGGATTCGTTCCCGGGCCGTCGGCGGCGAGGGCCACGGGTATCGGCCCGACCGCGCAGAGCGCGGCGGCGAGGCCCGTGGCCACGGCGATGCGGGCCGCGCGTCTCGCGCCCGGTATCGGTTCACGCTGGGGGCTGTGGGTCATCGGCATCCCTTGTAGGTGAGGGAACGTGCGAGAACGACCGGGTCCGATCGGTCCCGGCCGGAGCAGTCCGGAATCCGATCCCGGACGACCGCTCAGCTTTACGCAAGGGTTCACTGTTTGGGGAGAGTTGTCCGGGACGGGATGGAGCCATGGCGTACTTCCGCCATACGCCATCGGGGACACAAGGTGCGGGCTGTGACAATCCTGTGAGACGCGCCCCGCGCCCAGCGCCCCCGCCCCCGCGCCCCGCGCCCCCGCCCCCGCGCCCCCGCGCCCAGCGCCCGCGCCCCGCACCACGGGACGCCTCCGGGCCGAGGAGGGCCGAATCGCGCCCAACCATCCCAGGACGGCTCAACCTTCACGCCACCGGCCCGGTCCCTCTCCGCGACCGAGCAGGACGCAGCACACACACGATGGGGGAAGACATGACCGCACGCGTACGAACCACGCTGGTGGCGGCCACCGCCGTGGCCCTTTCGGTGGCGCTGGCCGCCCCGGCCGTCGCGGCACCCGGCACCGGCGGCCACGACGCCACCCGCCGCGCCATGGAAGCCGCGGTGGCGGACGGCGTGCCCGGCGTGACCGCGGCCGCCCGGGACGGCCACCGACCCTGGTCGGAGGCGGTCGGAGCGGGCGACCTCAGGACCGGCGAGCCGCGTTCGGAGCGGGACCGCTACCGCGTCGGCAGCATCACCAAGACCTTCGTGGCCACCGTCCTGCTCCAGCTGGAGGCCGAGGGCCGGCTCTCGCTGGACGACACGGTGGACACGTGGCTGCCCGGAGTGGTCGAGGGCAACGGCAACGACGGCGGCCGTATCACCTTGCGTCAACTCCTCAACCACACCAGCGGCCTCTACGACTACACGGCCGACGAGGAGTTCGGCCGCGCCCACTTCACCGAGGACGGCTTCTTCGAGCACCGCTACGACACGGTGACGCCGCGGGAACTGGTGGAGATCGCCACGGCCCACGAACCGGACTTCGCACCGGGCACCGACTGGAACTACTCCAACACCAACTACATCCTGGCCGGCATGGTGATCGAGGAGGTCACCGGGCGCCCGTACGGCGACGAGGTGCGCAGCCGCGTCATCGAGCCGCTGAAGCTGCGCGCCACGTCGGTGCCGGGCACCAGGGTTTCCATGCCGCGGCCCAGCAGCCGTGCCTACTCCAAGCTGGCCGGGACGGAGGCGGGCCCGACGTACGACGTCACGCGGCTCAACCCGTCCATCGCCGGTTCGGCGGGCGAGATGATCTCCAGCTCCGCCGATCTGAACCGCTTCTACACCGCCCTGCTCCGCGGCAGGCTGCTGCCCGCCGAGCAGATGGCCGAGATGACGACCACGGTCCCGGCGGAGAAGGTGGAGAAGGGGGCCGGCTACGGCCTCGGCCTGATCAAGCGGGAACTCGACTGCGGAGTGACCGTCTGGGGCCACGGTGGCGGCATCCACGGCTCCTCGTCGGAGGCGGTGGTGACGAAGGACGGCCGGCACGCGCTCGCCCTCAACTTCAACGGCGACTGGTCGGGCGACGGTAAAGCGGTGATCGAGGCGGAGTTCTGCCCCGAGTAGACCTGCCGTGCACGAGGAGGGGGCCGCCCGGCGGTCCTGCCCGGCGGCCCTCTCCGCTCCCCTCCTGTCGGCCGCCCCGGCCGGTCACTACCGGGGCAGCACCACGACGTACGCGGCGGGTTCCCGGTCCCCGGCCGCCATCAACGCCGTACGGACGACGGTCGCCTGGTGTTCCGGACAGTCCCGCAGCTTGCGCGGGGTGAGGTGCACGACCGTGATGCCCAGCCGTTCCAGGTGCTCGCGCTTGCGGGCGTACTCCGCCCAGAGCGCGTCGTCCTCACGCTGCCGGTGGGCGCGGGTGTCCAGCTCCAGCGCCACCGAGTGCTCGGGCCAGAAGGCGTCGACACCACCGAGGCAGGGTCCGCCGGGCAGGCGCAGATCGACGTTCCAGACCGGTTCCGGCAGGCCGTGCTCGCGCACCATCCGGTACAGGCGCTGCTCGGCCAGCGCCCGCCCCTCGGCGACCAGCGAGTCCACGGCGTCCACCACGTGCGGGCGGCTGAGCAGCCGGGCCCGGTTCAGCTCCCGTACCACGGAGGCCGGTTCGCAGTGCCCGCCGCGCACCGCCTCCGTCAGCAGCCGGCGGACGACGCCCGCGTCCGCCAACGCCGCCACCGCGTCGGCCAGGGCCCGCGCCACCGGAGCCACCGGAACGCCGGCGACCTGCACGGCGGTGGGCAGCGCGGTCGTGCGGACGATCCGCGCGCAGCCCGTCGTACGCAGCCGGCGCAGTCCGGGGACCAGGACGTCGATGACGTCCAGGGACGGCAGCGGGGGAGCGGCGGCGAAGCCGTGCAGCGTCAGCGCGGCCAGGCCCGTGATCACCGCCTCCGCGTAGGCGGGGACGGGCGGCGTCTCCTCGGGGCCCGGCTGGGCCGGTACCGAGGCGACACCGACCGGGACACCGGCGGCCGCACCGTCGTTCGCACCACCGATACCGCCGCCGTTCCCGCCGCCGTTCCCGCCGCCGTTCCGCGCCCGCGCCGCGTACAGCAGCACCGCGTGCAGGCGCTCGTCACTGGTCGGCGGGCCCGGGTGGAGCAGGACGACGTTCGGGAGGAGCTGCTGCCAGGGCCCCCCGGGTCGGCACCGCTCGCCGGTCTCGGCGGCGGAGACACCGTGCGCCCGCAACTGGGCGGCCGTCATCAGCCGGCGCCGGCCGACGGCCGGGTGGGGAAGCTGGCGGGGGGAGAGCGGCGTGTTGTGCGTCATGAACGGGGACTTTCCCGCATCCGATCCGCCCTTTAACCCCTGTTACAAGTCCATCGCCAAACCCGGACAAGGCCGCCCTAAAGGACGGGTGTTCGGATGCCGAAAACCCCTGGTCCGCCGCGTGCGGGCCAGGGGTTGCGGCTGTTATTGACTGAATTCCGTAACGGTGACGGAACGCCCAATCATTGGCCAGAGGCTGGGGTGTGGGGGAGGGGCTAGCGTCCGGCGGCCGCCGCCGCGTCGCACGCCTGACCGCGCAGCGCCCGCGCCAGGTCGTCCCGTGCCTCCAGTACCAGCCGGCGCAGCGCGGGCGCGGCGTCCTCGTGCGCGGACAGCCACGCGTCCGTCGCGTCGAGCGTGTCCTGGGAGTCCCGCAGGGACGGGAACAGCCCCCGGACCACCTCCATCCCGATCTGGATCGACCGCTCGGACCACACCCGCTCGATCGCCGCGAAGTACTTCTGGGCGTAAGGGGCGATCAGCTCCCGCTGCGAGGCCTGCTCGAAGCCCGCGATCGTCGCCTCCACCAGGGCGTTCGACAGCGCGTCCGACTCCACTACCTGCGCCCAGGCCTGCGCCTTCACCGCCGCCGACGGGCGGGCCGCCAGGCAGCGCACCTGGTGGCGCTTGCCGGAGGCCGTGTCGTCGCGGGCCAGCTCGGCGGCCAGCATGCCCTCGTCGGCCGCGCCGTGCGCGGTGAGCGGCTCCAGGAACGCCCAGCGCAGCTCCTGGTCCACGTCCAGGCCGTCGATCTTCTCGGTGCCCTCCAGCAGCCCGCGCAGCAGCCGCAGGCCGGCCCCTTCGGAGGCCACCGCCGCGAAGAACCTCGCCCACGCCAGCTGCTGCTCGCTGCCCGGCACCGCGTCGCGTAGCTCCCGCAGCGCGCCCTCACCGAGCAGCCGGCCGCCGGCCTGGCGCCAGTCCGGGGCCGCGTAGTGGGTGAGCGCCGAGTTCGCCCAGGCGTGCAGCATCTGGAGCACGCCGATGTCCGACTCGCGCCCCGCGAACCGCAGCACCAGGCCGACGAAGTCCCGCGCCGGGAGCAGCGCGTCCCTGGTCATGTTCCACAGCGCCGACCAGCACAGCGCACGGGCCAGCGGGTCGGTCAGCGCACCCAGGTGGTCGCGCAGCGTCGCCAGCGACGTCTCGTCGAAGCGGGTCTTGCAGTACGTCAGGTCGTCGTCGTTGACGAGGACCAGCTCGGGTGCCTCGGCGCCGGCCAGCTCCGCCACCACCGTGCGCGGCCCGTCGACGTCCACCTCGGCGCGCGCGTACCGCTCCAGGGAGCCCTCGCCCGTACGCCGGTACAGGCCGATCGCGACCCGGTGCGGACGCAGCTCCGGATGAGACTCCGCGGCCTCCTGCACCACCGCGAGCTCGTCGACGCGGCCCTCGGCGCTCAGGAGCACCTGCGGGGTGAGCGAGTTGACGCCCGCCGTCTGGAGCCAGGACCGCGCCCAGGCCGCCATGTCCCGCCCGCTGGTCTCCTCCAGGACCGACAGCAGGTCACCTAGGCGCGTGTTGCCGTACGCGTGCCGCTTGAAGTAGCGCCGCGCGCCCTCCAGGAACGCGTCCTGGCCGACGTACGCCACCAGCTGCTTCAGTACGGAGGCGCCCTTGGCGTACGTGATGCCGTCGAAGTTGAGCTTCGCGTCCTGGAGGTCGCGGATGTCGGCCGTGACCGGGTGCGTGGAGGGCAGCTGGTCCGCGCGGTAGGCCCACGCCTTGCGGCGGTTGGCGAAGGTGATCCAGCCGTCGGTGAAGCGGGTCGCGCCGACCAGCGAGAAGGCACCCATGAAGTCGGCGAACGACTCCTTCAGCCACAGGTCGTCCCACCACTCCATGGTGACCAGGTCGCCGAACCACATGTGCGCCATCTCGTGCAGGATGACGTTGGCGCGGCCCTCGTAGGACGCCCGCGTCACCTTGCCCCGGAAGATGAACTCCTCCCGGAAGGTCACCAGTCCCGGGTTCTCCATCGCGCCGAGGTTGTACTCGGGCACGAACGCCTGGTCGTACTTCCCGAAGGGGTACGGATGGTCGAAGTGGTCGTGGAAGAAGTCCAGGCCCTGCTTGGTGACCAGGAAGACGTCGTCGGCGTCGAAGTGCGGGGCCAGCCCCTTGCGGCACATCGCGCCGAGCGGGATCTCCAGCCGCGTACCGTCCTCGAACACGCGCTCGTAGGAGTCCGTCACGTAGTGGTACGGACCGGCGACGACACACGTGATGTACGTCGAGATCGGCTTCGTCTCCGCGAACCGCCACACCCCGTCGGCGCGTTCGCCGGCGCCGTTGCTCCACACCGTCCAGTCCTCGGGCGCCCGCACCTCGAAGCGGAAGGGCGCCTTGAGGTCCGGCTGCTCGAAGCCCGCGAAGACCCGGCGGGAGTCGGCCGGCTCGTACTGCGTGTACAGGTACACCTCGCCGTCCTCGGGGTCGACGAAGCGGTGCAGGCCCTCGCCGGTGCGGGAGTAGGCGCACTGGGCGTCGACGACCAGCTCGTTGTCGCCGGCCAGGTCCTCCAGGGCGATCCGGGAGCCGTCGAAGACCTCGCTCGGATCGAGGTCGCGGCCGTTGAGGGAGACGGCGGTGACGCTCGGTGCGATCAGGTCGGCGAAGCTGCTCGCGCCGGGTTCGTTGCAGCGGAAGCGGATCGTGGTGACGGATCGGAAGGTACGCGGGCCGTCGCCCTGGGCGTCACCGGTGGCCGAGCGCACGTCGAGGGACACGTCGTACCCGTCGACGGACAGCAGGGCGGCCCGCTCCCGGGCCTCGTCGCGGGACAGATTCTCACCGGGCACGGGCGGCACTCCCTCGGGTGGTGTTCAGTATGCGGACAGCACCGATCCTGCCACGTGCCCCTGACGTGCGGCAGCCGGGAAGGGCCGGGAAGAAGCGGCAAGAGCCGGGGCGGGTCGGGAATGGCCGAAGGGACCGGCCGGTTGGCTGGAGAAACGCTCGGTTGCGCCGCCTCATCGAGGAGAGACATGTCGGAGAAGACCCCCGTCGACTTCTGGTTCGACCCGCTGTGCCCCTGGGCATGGATGACGTCCCGCTGGGTCCTGGAAGTGGAGAAGGTCCGGGACATCGAGGTCCGCTGGCACGTGATGAGCCTCGCCGTCCTCAACGAGGACAAGCTCGACGAGCTGCCCGAGGAGTACCGCGAGCTGCTCGAGACCAAGGCCTGGGGTCCGGTCCGGGTGGTCATCGCGGCCCGGGAGGAGCATGGCGCCGAGGTCCTCGGCGACCTCTACACGGCGCTCGGCACCCGCTTCCACAACCAGGGCGAGGGCTCGGAGAAGGAGACGGTCGCCGCCGCTCTGAAGGACGTCGGCCTGCCCGAGTCGCTCATGGACCACTGGGACTCCACCCCGTACGAGCCGCAGCTGCGCGCCTCCCACAAGGAGGGCATCGACAAGGTCGGCCAGGAGGTCGGCACCCCGGTCATCGCCGTCCCCGGCGCCGACGGCGAGCAGCTCGCCTTCTTCGGCCCGGTCGTCACCCCGGCCCCCAAGGGCGAGGACGCCGCCAGGCTCTGGGACGGCACCCTCGCGGTCGCCTCGGTCCCCGGCTTCTACGAGATCAAGCGCACCCGTACCAAGGGCCCGGACTTCAGCAACCTGTAGCGGCCACTGAGGGTCGGCGAGGGGCGCCGGGGATCAGCGAGGGCCGACGAGATCAGCGAGAGCCGGCGAGGGTCACGTCTCCCCGTCGGCGGCCGGCCTCCGAAACCTCTCCGGAAGCAGGCCGCCGTCGCGCTGCTTGTCCCAACGCTGGAACCGCAGGCAGCCGGCGACGTCGCAGCGCCAGTAGTCGTGCACGTACGGGATCTCCAGCTGTTCCTTCACAACCGCCCGCTCGGCGTCGTCGAGCGGGCGGAAGTCCTGCATCCCGCCACAGGTGGGGCAGGCCAGACTCTTCCTCATCGCATCCTCCGCAGTGCCCGTGGGACCGGGACGGCAGTACAGCGGGTGGCCCGCGCGCAGCGCCAGAGGCGCGACAGGGGGGAACGGGGGGAACCGGAGCCCGTACGGCGCGCGCGGCGGGCCCGCGCGCCGGTGAACAGGCCGGTGTACACGGAAAAGCCCCCGCGAGTCACGTCCTCGCGGGGGCTTCCCTTCTTCCGCCTGCCGCCGTGAAGGGTGAGAAGACGATCACGAGGCAGGACGACCGGGGTGCTCAGTCGGTCACGGCGCCAGCAGCAGCGTGTTGGTACGGGACTTCGCCGCCTCGTAACGCCTCGCCACGTCCTGCCAGTTGACGACGGCCCACATGGCGTCGATGAAATCGACCTTCTGGTTCCTGTACTGGAGGTAGAAGGCGTGCTCCCAGGCGTCGAAGACCAGGATCGGGGTGGCGCCCTGACCGACATTGCCCTGGTGGTCGTAGACCTGCTCGACGATCAGCCGCCCGCTCAGGGGCTCGTACGCCAGCACACCCCAGCCGGAGCCCTGCGTGGTCGCGGCGGCCTTGGTGAGCTGCGCCCTGAAGCCGGCGAAGGAGCCGAAGGACTCCGCGATCGCGTCGGCGAGGTCACCCACACCGTCGGCGGCCAGCGGCTCGCCGCCGCCGTCGCCGGTCATGTTGTGCCAGTAGATCGAGTGCAGGATGTGCCCGGAGAGGTGGAAGGCCAGGTTCTTCTCCAGGCCGTTGATCGAGCCCCACGTCTCCTTGTCCCGCGCCTCGGCGAGCTGCTCCAGCGTGTCGTTGGCGCCCTTCACGTACGCGGCGTGGTGCTTGTCGTGGTGCAGCTCGATGATTTCGGGGCTGATCACGGGGGCCAGCGCGGAGTAGTCGTACGGCAGTTCAGGAAGCGTGTAGACGGACATGGCGGATCCCCTCCGGCCTCTTATTGCAACAGGCTTGCAAGTGCACGCTAGCAGCAGTAAGCGGCCGGGGGTGCGAGGAGGGACGGACGGGCGTGCCGGGTCGCGAGGGCATGCGAAAGGGCCCCCGTACGGATCCGGATCCGATCCGGATCCGATCCGGCTCCGTACGAGGGCCCTCGGGGTGTTCGTGGCTGGTGGTCAGCCGCGCGCCCGTCGCCGCTGCCGGGCGTAGCCGACGGCCGCCAGGGCCAGCGTCATCCCGCCCGTCGAGTACAGCTGCACCCGGGTGTCCGGCTCGCGGGCCATCAGCACGAAGACCGTGGCCATGGCCGCCAGCGCGACCCACGTCAGCCACGGGAAGCCCCACATGCGCACGACCAGCTTCTCGGGCGCCTCCCGCTCCAGCCGACGCCGCAGCCGCAGCTGGGAGACGGCGATGAAGATCCAGACGACCAGGATGACCGCGCCGATCATGTTCAGCAGCCAGGAGAAGACGTCGTCCGGCCGCCAGTAGCTGAGCAGCACGCAGCCGAAGCCGAAGAGGGAGGAGACGAGCACCGCGATCCGCGGCACCCCGCCCGACACCCGGCCCAGCGCCTTCGGACCCTGGCCGCGCTCGACCAGCGAGTAGCCGATGCGCGAGGCGCCGTAGATGTTGGCGTTCATCGCGCTCAGCAGTGCGACCAGCACGACGACGTTCATCAGCTCGCCGGCGCCCGGGATGCCGAGTTCGTCGAGGGCGGCGACGTACGGGCCCTTCTCCACGACCTCCGGGGAGTCCCAGGGCACCAGGGTGACGATGACCGCCATCGAGCCGATGTAGAACAGCGCGATCCGCCACATCGCCGTCCGCACGGCGCTCGCCACGCCCTTGACCGGGTTCTCCGACTCGGCCGCCGCGATGGTCACCGTCTCCAGGCCGCCGTAGGCGAACACCGAGGCGAGCAGGCCGATGATCAGACCGTTGCCGCCGTTCGGCAGGAAGTCACTCAGGTGCGAGGTGCCGGGGGAGTCGGTGCCCGGCAGGACGCCGGTGATCGCCAGCACGCCGAGCACCAGGAACAGCGAGATCGCGCCGACCTTGAGGGCGGCGAACCAGAACTCGAACTCGCCGAAGTTCTTCACGGCGGCCAGGTTCGTCCCGCAGAACACCACCATGAACAGCGCCACCCACGCCCACTCCGGCGTACCCGGCAGCCAGCCGCTGACGATCTGCGCGGCACCGATGCCCTCCAGGCCGACGGCCGTGCACAGCAGCACCCAGAAGGCCCAGCCCGCGGTGAAACCGGCCCAGGGGCCGATCGCCCGCTCGGCGTGCGCGGAGAAGGAACCCGACGACGGATACGCGGCCGACATCTCGCCCAGCATCCGCATCACCAGCATCACGAGGAGACCGGAGAGGGTGTAGGCGACGACGATCGACGGCCCGGCGGCGGCGATACCGGCCCCGGAACCGACGAACAGCCCGGCGCCGATCACACCGCCGAGGGCGATCATCGACAGGTGGCGCTGCTTGAGACCGTGGGAGAGGGAGGCGTCGTCCGACTGCGGCGGCTTACCGGTGGTGGTGCTGTTGGACATGGAGCGACTCGTCCGATACGTGGGGGGCGGGGGGCAGGGCAAAAACGCCCACAGTCTCCGGCGTCGCGCGGGTCGGCGACAGCGGCTGCCCACGATACGGACGACGCCGATACGGAACGTGATCGTCCGAATGCGCGATTCCGCTTCCGGGTGACGCCCGCCTCCCCACCTCGGTGACCGGTGTCACGCGCGATCACGTGTATCCGGTGCCCTTTGACGGGGGCCCACCAAGCCGCCGATCGCCCCTTTGTCGAGCGCTGCTGGTGATCGGGGCCGACCCGCTGGGATAGCGTCGCGGTGTCCCGACATGTCCATACCACCGCGGAGTCCCCATGAGCACCGCTGCCGTCCCCGCCCGCCGCTCCGGGCAGGTCCTCGCCGACCTCATCCCCTCCTCCCGAGTCCGGGACGTCGCGCTGGTGGCCGGCGGTGCCGTACTCACCGGCGTCGCGGCCCAGATCGCGCTGCCCGTGCCCGGCTCCCCGGTGCCGGTCACCGGCCAGACCTTCGCGGCACTGCTCGTCGGCACCTCGCTCGGCGCCCGCCGCGGCCTGCTCTCGCTCGCGCTCTACGCGCTGGTCGGCATGGCGGGCGTGCCGTGGTTCGCGGAGGGCGGCTCCGGCACCGGCGCCCCGTCGCTGGGCTACGTCTTCGGCATGCTGCTCGCCGTCACCGTCGTGGGCGCCCTGGCCCGCCGCGGCGCCGACCGCTCGATGCTGCGCACGGCCGGCACGATCCTGCTGGGCGAGGCGGTCATCTACGCCGTCGGCGTCCCGTACCTGGCCCTCGCCGCCGACATGTCCCTCACCGCAGCGATCGCGGCCGGCCTCACCCCGTTCCTGATCGGCGACGCGCTGAAGGCCGCCCTGGCGATGGGCGTACTGCCCACGGCCTGGAAGCTGGCCGACAAGCGGTAGCACCGCGCTGGTGTCACCGAAAGAGGCCCGCCGGGCCGCAGCGGCGTCCCGGCGGGCCTCTTTCGCGTCCCGGCGGCAGCCGTACGAGGACAGGGCCGACGCTGCCGCCCCGTGACCCGCGTGTCACACTCGACCCATGCGCGTGTATCTCGGCTCCGACCATGCGGGCTACGAACTCAAGAACCACCTCGTCGAGTGGCTCAAGACGGCGGGCCACGAGCCCGTCGACTGCGGCCCGCACCTCTACGACGCCCAGGACGACTACCCGCCCTTCTGCCTCCGCGCCGCCGAGCGCACGGCCGCGGACCCCGACGCCCTCGGCATCGTGATCGGCGGCTCGGGCAACGGCGAGCAGATCGCGGCGAACAAGGTGAAGGGCGTGCGCGCGGCGCTGGCCTGGAGCGAGGAGACGGCGTCCCTCGGCCGGCAGCACAACGACGCCAACGTCGTCGCCGTAGGCGCCCGCATGCACACGCAGGAGGAGGCGACGAAGTTCGTCGAGACCTTCCTCGCCACCCCGTTCTCCGGCGACGAACGCCACATCCGCCGCATCGACATGCTCACGTCCTACGAGACGACGGGCGACCTCCCCCCCATTCCGCCGCACCACCCGCAGCAGTAGGCCTGCCACCTGGCGCTTCCCTCCCCTCCCCGGTGCGCGAGCGCTGGGGAGGGCGAGAGACGACACCCGGGGGCGCGGCGTTGTGGCCTCGGAGGGCCGGCCGGGCCGGGCGGGTGCCAGAACGCAGGAAGGACGACCCCGTGCCAGAAGGGCACACGATCCACAGACTGGCCAAGGACTACGCCGCCGCCTTCGCCGGCGGGCCGACGCTCGCGTCCAGTCCCCAGGGCAAGTTCTCCGACGCCGCCGCCCTCCTCACCGGCACCTCCCTCATCCGCACCGAGGCGCACGGCAAACACCTCTTCCTCGGCTTCGGCGCCGCCGAGCCCGAGCCGGACGTGACCGCCGAGCCCGCCGAGTCCGAGCCGGCCGCACCGGACGTGACCGCCGGTCCCCCCGAGCCCGCCGACTGGATCCACATCCACCTCGGCCTCTTCGGCAAGGTCACCTTCGGAGACACCCCCGCACCGCCCCCCACGGACACCGTCCGCCTCCGCCTCGTCAACGAGACGGCCTACGTCGACCTTCGCGGCCCCACCACCTGCACTCTGATCACGGACCCCGAGAAGCAGGCGGTACACGACCGCCTCGGCCCCGACCCCCTGCGCCCGGACGCCGACCCGCGGGCCGCCTACCGCCGTGTCTCCCGCAGCCGCAGCACCATCGCCGCCCTGCTCATGGACCAGAAGGTCATCGCCGGCGTCGGCAACGTCTACCGCGCCGAGGTCCTCTTCCGCCACGGCATCGACCCGTACCGCCCCGGCAGGGACGTCACCCCCGCCGAGTGGGACGCGATCTGGCGGGACCTCACAGAACTGATGCGCGAGGGCGTCCGGCACAACCGCATCGACACCGTCCGCCCCGAACACACCCCCGAGGCCATGGGCCGCCCGCCCCGCGTCGACGACCACGGCGGCGAGGTGTACGTCTACCGCCGGGCCGACCAGCCCTGCCACCTCTGCGGCGAGACCGTCCGCACCGCCGACCTCGCCGCCCGCAACCTCTTCTGGTGCCCGTCCTGCCAGCGCGGGCGGCCGTAGGCGGGGGCCGTCAGAAGCCGTGCGGCAACCACGGCGCGACGTCCGACCCGAACCCCACCGACGCCTCCGCCAGCGCCCCGTGCCGCACCTCCCGCACCCGCCCGGCCGCGCCCAGCGAAGCCAGGCTCACGCCCCCGAGATACGCCGCTCCCAACTCCCGCACGGACAGGGCGAGATCCGCCGCGTCGGTCGTACGCTCGCAGGACGCCCCCTTCGCGTCCCCGGTCAACCGCCAACGCCCCGCGTTCCAGGGGCAGAAGGCGTCCTCCACCTCGAACACCACGTCCACCGGCGCCTGGTAGGTCCGCGCCGCGAGCGCGTCCCCCACGTCCACCAGCCGTACGTACAGCCCGTCTCGCAGCCCCGGCCGGCACCGCCGGATGTCCGACACCTGGTGCTGCCACGCCTCGTCGACCGGCCGCCCGCGCACGGCCAGCGTCGTCGTCAGGTCGACGCCGAACAGGAAGCGCCACAGCGCCGCGTCGGTCGCCGGGTCCAGCCCGGCCAGATCCTCCAGCACCACCGTGCCGGACGGCCCCTCGGGCGCCCAGCCCGGCCGCACCCGGAACCGCGCGTACCCCGTGACCTCACCGTCCCGCCGGGCGACCACGCACTGCAGCGGCGAGGCCCCCTCCCGCTTGCTCTCCGGATCCAGCAGCCCCACCCGCTCCCAGCCGGGCCGCCGGGCCAGCATCCCGGGCCGGCCGGGCACCAGCCGCGCGTACACGGCCTCGCACGCGTCGAGCACGTCCGCGGGCTCCGCGTACCGCAGCCGTACGTCATCCGTGCCGTCCGGCACCGACAGACGGACCCGGTCCGTATCGATCTCCGCGTTGACCTGGAAGGTCGCGGCGCCGTACCCGAACCTGCCGTAGATCGCCGGTTCGGAGGCCGTCAGCACGGCCAACGGCTCACCCCAGGACCGTACGTCGTCCAACTGCCGCCGCATCATCGACGTCAGCACCCCCCGACGCCGGTGAGTACCGGTGACGGACACCATCGTCACGCCCGCCGCGGGCACCTCCGCACCACCCGGCACGGTCATCCGGAAACCGAACGCCCCGGCCGTACCGACGCACTCGTCGCCCTCCCAGACACCGAGTGAGCGGTCGACCTCGGTCAGAGCGTTGTACAGCTCCAACTCCTCGGCCGACTCCGGAACCCCGCTGAAGGCACGGATCAGTGTCGCGTACCACTTGCTCCACTCGTCCCGCGTCAGCACCCGCAGCTCGGTTCCCATACCGCCGTTGCCGTCTCCGTCGCCGCCGTCACCCATGCCAATACCCATGGGCCATGCGTACCAGGGCTCCGCGGAGCGGGCGAGGGAATTTCCGGCGGGTGGCGGCGCGACGGCCGTTCGTGAAGTTCACTGTGAAGTCATGGGCCTCGGACGGGGGACAAGTAGGACCTCCCGTGCCAAGCGCCCGGTCCGATGGATAGGGTCCCGAACTAATGGCAGCAGAACGACAGCGGCGCGCGGAAGCCGACACGTTCACGGCCCGGTGGAAGAAGCAATGGCACCGGGCCCGCGTCGGCGTGCGCAGATCCGCCGTCGACTACTTCCGCGGCGACGGCTCGGACTGGATCGCCCTGGCCGGACTGCTGCTGATGATCCCCGTCATCGCGGCCACCACGATGGCGAACTCCGTGTGGTGCTCACCGGCCGCACTGGTCCTCCCGATCGTCGCGGGCGGCCTGCTGCTGCGCCCCGCGAGCCTGCTCGGCCTGTACGCGGCGGCGGCCACGGCACTGATCGTGGAGTCGGTGCAACTGGGCCCCTACACGGAGGGCCCCTCCCGGGTCACCCCCGGCGTGGTCCTGGTCGTCGCGGCCTGCGGCTTCTTCGGACTGCTGGTCGCCCAGTTCCGCAGCCGGGTCGGCGTGCCCTGGCGGCGCGGCGGCACCATGCTCTTCGACCTGCGCGAACGCATCCGCGTCCAGAGCAAGCTGCCGGGCCTGCCGCCGGGCTGGCACCGGGAGATGGCGCTGCGCCCGGCCGGCGGACAGTCCTTCTCGGGGGACTTCGTCGTCGCCGCCCGTACCAACGGCGGCCGGACGCTAGAGGTGGTCCTCACCGACGTCTCCGGCAAGGGTATGGACGCGGGCTCGCGCGCCCTGCTGCTGTCGGGCGCGTTCGGTGGCCTGCTGGGCAGCCTGCCCCCGCACGCGTTCCTGCCGGCGGCCAACGGCTACCTGCTCCGCCAGGACTGGGACGAGGGCTTCGCCACCTCCATCCACCTCGTCCTGGAACTCGACTCCGGTGACTACGAGCTGTACTCCGCCGGACATCCGCCGGGCCTCCAGCTCAGCGCGGGTACGGGCCGTTGGGAGGAGAAGTCGGCCGAGGGACCGCTGCTGGGTGTGTACGACGGGGCGCAGTTCGACCCGGTGAAGGGCTCACTCCGCCCCGGGGACGTGCTGATGCTGTTCACGGACGGCCTGGTGGAGACCTCCGAGCGCGACATCACCGAGGGCATCGACCGCCTCACCGGCGAGGCCGACCGCTACGTCGCCGGCGGTTTCCACGGCGCCGCCTGGCATCTGATCGAGGCGGTGGCCAAGGACGTCAACGACGACCGGGCGCTCCTGCTGATCTGCCGGGAGGGCCCGACGGCCCAGTCCCCGACGGCGGCGGACTGACACACTGGGCCGCGTGTCCCAGACCCCTTCCCGTACTCCGGAGCCCGCTGCCGACTCCGCCACCGAGCCCGCCCGGCGGCTCTCCCTCGCCGAGGTGGAGGCCACCGCCCGTGCCGCCCACGCCGGACAGACCGACAAGGCGGGCCGGCCGTACGCCGAGCATCTGCGGGCGGTCGCCGAGGGCGTGCGAGGGCGTGGCGGGGACGACGAGCAGATCGCGGCAGCCTGGCTGCACGACGCGGTCGAGGACGACGCGCTGTCCGAGCGGTGGCTGCGGGAGGCCGCGCTGAGTCCCCGTACCAAGGACATCGTCCTCGCCCTCACCAAGCGGGCCGGGGAGCCGCCCGAGGCGTACGCCGCACGCATCCTCGAGACGCCCGGCGCGCCGCTGGTCAAGGAGGCCGACCTGGCGCACAACGCCGATCCGGCCCGACTCGCGGTCCTGGACGGGGCCACCCGCACACGACTGACCGAGAAGTACGCGCGGATGCGCGCACTCCTCGGCCTGGTCGCTCCGGCGACTGACGGCTGAGCGAAGGAACCGAGCCGCGGCAAGAGACGGGGACGGACCCCGGACGGACTAGACGGAGACCTTGTCGCCCGTCTCGCTCGGCGCCGGTGCCTCGCGCGCCCCGGCCTTGTCCCGCCGCTCGCGGCCCCGGGCGGCCTCACCCGGATCCCGCTTGAAGGCCCAGTCCATCCTCGGCTCCACCACGCACCGCAGGACCCGCTGGACGGGCTTGGTGCACAGCACGGTGATCACGGCGGCCGCGAGGGCGGTCAGCACGACCGCACCGAGCGGCTCGTCCCACGCGGGGCCGTGGAACCAGCCCGCGAAGGTGGCTTCCTTCGACAGGAAGCCGTGCAGCAGGTAGCCGCAGATCGTGCCCGCGCCGAGCGCGGTGAACCACATGCGCCGGCCCGGCACCCAGGCGAAGAAGCACGCGCTCAGCACCAGCGAGCAGCCGAAGAGCGCGAGCGTCACGACCGGCCCGGACCACCAGGGGGCGCCCGTGTCCTGCACGGCGGCGTTGCGGTAGAACCAGCCGGTCTCCATGCGCGGCACGGACCACCAGCCGATGACCACGGCGGCCGCCACCACCGGCACGGACAGGATCCGCACCGAACGGCGCCGCACCAGCTGGAAGTGTTCGGGGCGCAGTACCAGGCCCAGCACGAAGCACGGCAGGAACTGCAGCACCCGCTGCATGTTCAGGTCGTTTCCGATCGTGGGTGTCACGGAGGCCAGCGCGGCGATGGCCAGGGCGATCGGCAGCGGCCAGCGGACGGTCTGCCAGATGGGGGTGGTCAGCCGCCAGATGAACAGCGCGCACAGGAACCAGAGAAGGTAGGTGGGGTCCAGCAGGCTGATGTCGTTGGACGGGTCCTCGCTGACGCGGCGGTGCAGCGCGTAGGCGACCTCGAAGACGACGTACGGGACGGCGACGCTGGTGATCAGCCGCTTGACGCGCTTGGGGCTCATGTCGAAGCTGCGCGAGAAGTAGCCGGAGATGATGATGAAGGCCGGCATGTGGAACGTGTACAGGACCCGGTACAGGGTCTCCACGCTCCGGTTGCCGTCCAGGATCTGTCCCCAGGCGTGACCCACTCCGACCAGCACGATCGCCAGGTACTTGGCGTTGTCGAAGAACGCGTCGCGCTGCCGACTCGGCTGGGTCTGCCGACTCGGCCGTGTCTGCCGGCTGGACTGGGTCTGCTGGTCCGGTGCCGTCCGCTGGTCCGATGGGGACAGCGTTTTCCGGTCGCCGTGCGGTCGCAGCGAGTTCGTCATGCGCACCCCCGCCAAAAACTCGGCGAGACGTCGCAGGACCTCGCTGCTCTGGTGGGGGACGAGGCAGCGTAGAACATCTGAGGCACCCTAGCGTTCTCCGTGTGATTCCGTAAAACCTTCGAAGTCATTCCCGTATTCGGATCCAGAGTGCGTAGCGGGTACCCCGCATTTCCGGGAACTCGGCCTCTCCGGTCGCGTGACGGTCCCCACACTGTCCGCTGTGGCCGTGCACCATAACGGTCTCTGAGTCACCCGACGTGTCATGACTCGTCACGACTAAGCCGGGCATAAGACTGATGGGGGACTCCGATGGAATGTCCGCTTCAGCGCGCCCACGGTAACCTGTGGCATCCCTGAGATTTCCCTGTGCGGCGCCGGTCGATGCGCATCCCGCGGCAATTCGAATCATCTACGAACGTGTTGTGTGGGCATTGAAACGAAGCCCCAGTAATTCTCTGCGCGGGCGTCATCTCGAATATCAGTGCGGGGTGTGGTGGGCGGGTGGGTCCGCGTGTGCGGGAGAGGGCGCCACCCGGGATCCGGCCGGATGATGTGTCACCAGCCGCATGACGGGGCCCGGTTGGTGGCACGATGGTCCTGGCGGGGTGCGCGGCACGGCACCTCCGAGCCGGGAGAGCGGACCGATCGAGGGTGTGATCAGTTGTGGCCATTTCACTGTCAGTGGTGCTGCTGTTGGCAATCATCCTGGTGGTGCTGCTGCGAGGAGGCTCCATCAAGGCGGGCCCGGCGGTCGTCGCGGTCCTCTTCGGCTTCTTCCTGGCCTCGACCGGCATGGCCGACGACATCCAGCGGTTCCTGGACTCGATAGCGGAGACGCTCAACTCCATCCAGTTCTAGCCCGGGCCGTACGACCGTACGAAGGCCTCCGGCCCGGTCCCTTTGGCGGAACCGGGCCGGAGGCCTCTCGGAGCGGGCGACGGGAATCGAACCCGCGTAGCTAGTTTGGAAGACTAGGGCTCTACCATTGAGCTACGCCCGCACAGTGCGCGCCGCAGGTCGGTGACCTCGGCACTGCAGGCATCTTAGCGGGTCGTCCCCCCTCGCCGCACACCCCTTCCGGTCCGTGCCGCCCCTCCGGAGGCGCTCGGGTTACCCGGCGGCCCCGATGCCTGGCGGCATGTACCCTACGTGTCGCACCAGACGGGGTGTGGCGCAGCTTGGTAGCGCGTCCGCTTTGGGAGCGGAAGGCCGTGGGTTCAAATCCCGCCACCCCGACCAATCGCAGGCCACGCGGTCGCGGCTCAGCAGTCATCGCAGTCCCGGCCGCCCCGGTCGGGCGGCGGGCGACACCCGGCCCCGCCGGTCCGTCCGGCCGGTCACCTCGGGTGATCGACCGGTGGTTCCAGTGATCGCCTTTTGGGCCGTGTAGCCGCTGCCGTTACTATGCAAGCTGCACGCCCGTGCGTCATCAGGTCTGAAGTCTCCGGGCGGCGAAACCTGCCGGACGCCTCTCTGGCTCCGGCAGAACCCAAGAAGTCAGCCACCAAGGAGACCGAACCGTGAAGAGCGCCGTGGAGACCCTGAACCCGACCCGGGTTCGGCTCACTGTCGAGGTGCCCTTCGAGGAGCTCAAGGACAGCCTCGACGCGGCGTACAAGAAGATCAACCAGCAGGTCACGGTGAAGGGCTTCCGTAAGGGCAAGATCCCGGCCCGCGTCATCGACCAGCGGTTCGGCCGCGGTGCGGTCCTGGAGGAGGCGGTCAACGACGCGCTTCCGAAGTTCTACACCGACGCGGTCAACGAGGCCGAGCTGAACCCGCTCGGCCAGCCCGAGGTCGACATCACGGAGCTGAAGGACGGCGAGACGCTGAACTTCACCGCCGAGGTCGACATCCGCCCGGCCGTCGAGATCCCGGACTACTCCGGCATCGAGGTCGAGGTGGACGCCATCGAGGTCAGCGACGAGGACGTCGAGAAGGCCGTGGAGCAGCTGCGCGAGCGCTTCGCCTCCACCTCCCCGGTCGAGCGTGCCGCAGAGGAGGGTGACGTCGTCACCCTCGACCTGCAGGCCAAGGTCGACGGCGAGGTCCTCGAGGACGGCGTCGCCGACGGTGTTTCCTACACCATCGGCTCCGGTGAGCTGCTGGAGGGCATCGACGACGCCGTGAAGGGCGTGGAGGCCGGTGGCGAGGCCACCTTCACCTCCGAGCTCAAGGGCGGCTCGGCGGCCGGCAAGGAGGCCGAGGTCACCGTCAAGGTCACCCAGGTCGCCAAGCGTGAGCTGCCCGAGCTGGACGACGACTTCGCGCAGCTCGCGTCGGAGTTCGACACGCTGGAGGAGCTGCAGGCCGACAGCCGCAAGCGCCTGGCCAACACGAAGCAGTACGACCAGGCCACGCAGGCCCAGGAGCGCGTGCTCGACAAGCTCCTCGAGCTGGTCGACGTCCCCGTCCCCGAGAAGCTCCTCGAGGACGAGGTCAACACCCGCAAGCACAATCTGGAGCACCACCAGCTCGGCCAGATGGGCCTGGACCTCGAGAAGTACCTGGAGCTCCAGGGCAAGACCGCCGAGGAGTTCGAGACCGAGACCCGCGAGGCCGCGGTCAAGGGCATCAAGACCCAGTTCGTCCTCGACGAGCTGGTCAAGCAGGAGAAGCTCAACGTCAGCCAGGAGGAGCTCACCGAGCACCTCATGCGCCGCGCCGCCTCCTCCGGCATGTCCCCCGACCAGTTCGCCCAGGCCGTCGTCGAGCAGGGCCAGGTCCCGCTCCTCGTCGGCGAGGTCGCCCGCGGCAAGGCCCTGGCCGTCGTGGTCGAGAAGGCCACGGTCAAGGACACCAACGGCGAGGTCGTCGACCTGGAGGACGAGGAGGACGAGGCGGAGACCACGGAGGCCGCCGCCGAGCCCACCGACGCCGCCGAGGCCACCGAGTCCGGTGACGACAAGGCCGACGACAAGGCCGACGAGAAGGCCGACGAGAAGACCGAGGGCTGAGCCCCACGTCACCTGTGACGCCGTAACGACGGGCCCCGAGACGCGTTCGCTTCTCGGGGCCCGTCGGCATACGGCCGGGAAGGCCGTCGGGCCGCCTCCTCAGAAGGGCCGTCGGCCGGGACGCCCGAGAGGCCCGTCGCGGCAGCGCCCCAGGGGCGCCGCACCGAGCCGGCGCGCGGCTCCGCCGCCGTGGGCGCGCTCGGCCACGCAGGCACCTGGGCCGCCCACGACCGACGTCGCCACGACGCGCCGCACCCCGCTCACCCAGCGGAGCGACATGCGCTCACAGCGAACACCCGCGGAACCGGGATGGCACCGCAGGGCCTGCGCGTTAGGGTCCATGAATACGAGGGCAGGGGAGTCCCCGAAACCGGCCGGACGGCCCCGAGCCCCGGCAGAACACGTGAGACGGCCCGGCGCCGTCGTAAGACGAGCAGGTGGATACGTGACGAATCTGATGCCCTCCGCCGCCGGCGAGCCCTCCATCGGTGGTGGCCTCGGCGACCAGGTCTACAACCGGCTGCTCGGCGAGCGGATCATCTTCCTCGGCCAGCCGGTCGACGACGACATTGCCAACAAGATCACCGCACAGCTGCTGCTCCTTGCCGCCGACCCGGACAAGGACATCTTCCTGTACATCAACAGCCCCGGCGGTTCGATTACGGCCGGCATGGCGATCTACGACACCATGCAGTACATCAAGAACGACGTGGTGACGATCGCGATGGGCCTGGCGGCCTCGATGGGCCAGTTCCTGCTCAGCGCCGGCACCCCGGGCAAGCGCTTCGCGCTCCCGAACGCCGAGATCCTGATCCACCAGCCCTCCGCCGGCCTGGCCGGCTCCGCCTCGGACATCAAGATCCACGCCGAGCGGCTGCTGCACACCAAGAAGCGCATGGCGGAGCTCACGTCCCAGCACACCGGTCAGACGATCGAGCAGATCACCCGCGACTCGGACCGTGACCGCTGGTTCGACGCCTTCGAGGCCAAGGAGTACGGCCTCGTCGACGACGTCATCACCACGGCCGCCGGCATGCCGGGCGGCGGCGGCACGGGGGCCTGAGCCGCTCCCCGCGGGCCTCCGGGGTCTCCCGGGCCCCGCGGAGCCGAGCCCAGCCTCCGCGGGCCCAGCACGCCCGCCCAGCCGGCCCCGAGCCGACCGCCTCAGCTTCTTCCAGGAGACACTGTGAACGACTTCCCCGGCAGCGGCCTGAACGACCGCATGCGTGCCGAGTACACCGGCCCCTCCGCCGAGTCCCGCTACGTGATCCCGCGCTTCGTCGAGCGCACCTCCCAGGGCGTCCGCGAGTACGACCCCTACGCGAAGCTCTTCGAAGAGCGCGTGATCTTCCTGGGCGTCCAGATCGACGACGCCTCCGCCAACGACGTCATGGCGCAGCTGCTGTGCCTTGAGTCGATGGACCCGGACCGGGACATCTCGATCTACATCAACAGCCCCGGCGGCTCCTTCACGGCGCTCACGGCCATCTACGACACGATGCAGTTCGTGAAGCCGGACATCCAGACGGTCTGCATGGGCCAGGCGGCCTCCGCCGCCGCGATCCTGCTGGCCGCCGGCACGCCGGGCAAGCGCATGGCGCTGCCCAACGCCCGCGTCCTGATCCACCAGCCCTACAGTGAGACGGGCCGCGGTCAGGTCTCCGACCTGGAGATCGCCGCCAACGAGATCCTCCGGATGCGCGCGCAGCTCGAGGACATGCTGGCCAGGCACTCCACCACGCCGGTCGAGAAGATCCGCGAGGACATCGAGCGCGACAAGATCCTCACGGCCGAGGACGCGCTGGCCTACGGCCTGGTCGACCAGATCGTCTCCACCCGGAAGATGAACAACGAGTCGGTCAGCTGACACGGAGCGGGTATCGTCTGCTGCTCCTTGGCACGGTTCACGTCAAAGC
Source organism: Streptomyces marokkonensis (assembly GCF_039539045.1). Taxonomy (NCBI): domain Bacteria; kingdom Bacillati; phylum Actinomycetota; class Actinomycetes; order Kitasatosporales; family Streptomycetaceae; genus Streptomyces; species Streptomyces marokkonensis. The sequence goes on along the minus strand of NZ_BAABCQ010000041.1, from coordinate 9,335 downwards.
GAACCGTGCCAAGGGGGGCCCGGACGGGGGGCCCGGCAAGGTACCGTCGGACATAAGGCAGCACCAGGAGTCCGCCGGCCGTCGACGTGACGTCGACGGCCGGGAGTCTCCCAGGCGAAGGGGAAGCACACCGTGGCACGCATCGGTGACGGCGGCGATCTGCTCAAGTGCTCGTTCTGCGGCAAGAGCCAGAAGCAGGTCAAGAAGCTCATCGCAGGGCCCGGTGTGTACATCTGCGACGAGTGCATCGACCTCTGCAACGAGATCATCGAGGAGGAGCTGGCGGAGTCCAGCGAGGTGCGCTGGGAGGAGCTTCCCAAGCCCCGCGAGATCTACGAGTTCCTCGACGGTTACGTCGTCGGCCAGGAAGCGGCCAAGAAGGCGCTCTCCGTGGCGGTGTACAACCACTACAAGCGGGTCCAGGCCGGTGAGAACGGCGGCGGCCAAAGCCGCGAGGACGCCATCGAGTTGGCGAAGTCCAACATCCTGCTGCTGGGCCCCACCGGCTCCGGCAAGACCCTCCTCGCCCAGACCCTGGCGCGCATGCTGAACGTCCCGTTCGCCATCGCCGACGCCACCGCCCTCACCGAGGCGGGGTACGTCGGCGAGGACGTCGAGAACATCCTGCTCAAGCTGATCCAGGCGGCCGACTACGACGTCAAGAAGGCCGAGACCGGGATCATCTACATCGACGAGATCGACAAGGTCGCGCGGAAGAGCGAGAACCCGTCGATCACGCGCGACGTCAGCGGCGAAGGCGTCCAGCAGGCCCTGCTGAAGATCCTCGAGGGCACCACGGCCTCGGTCCCGCCGCAGGGCGGCCGCAAGCACCCGCATCAGGAGTTCATCCAGATCGACACGACGAACGTGCTGTTCATCGTGGGCGGTGCCTTCTCGGGCCTGGAGAAGCTCATCGAGAGCCGGGCCGGCGCCAAGGGCATCGGCTTCGGCGCGACGATCCGGTCCAAGCGGGAGCTGGAGTCCACGGACCAGTTCCAGTCCGTCATGCCCGAGGACCTGGTCAAGTTCGGCATGATCCCCGAGTTCATCGGCCGGCTCCCCGTCATCACCTCGGTCCACAACCTCGACCGCGAGGCCCTGCTCCAGATCCTGGTCGAGCCGCGCAACGCGCTGGTCAAGCAGTACGAGCGCCTCTTCGAACTCGACGGCGTGGAGCTGGACTTCGAGCGCGAGGCCCTGGAGGCCATCGCCGACCAGGCCATCCTCCGCCAGACCGGCGCCCGCGGCCTGCGCGCCATCATGGAGGAAGTCCTCCAGGGCGTCATGTACGAGGTGCCCTCCCGCAAGGACGTCGCCCGCGTCGTCATCACCGCCGATGTCGTCCTCTCCAACGTCAACCCGACGCTGATCCCGCGCGATTCGCGAGGGCGGGGCCCGGGCGAGCAGAAGACGGCGTAGCCGCGGCCACCGTACGAAGCCGCACGCGGAAGGGGCCCGGTCGACCGACCGGGCCCCTTCCGCGTAGCCGTTCCGGCGTCAGGCCTTGACGCGGACCTCCTTGCGGAGCTTGGCGGTGATGTCGGCCGCCGCGGCCTGGTCGGTCTTCTTGCCGGCCGCGACGTCCAGGAGGCTCACCGGCATGGTGAAGCCCAGCGTGCTGTGATCGCCCCAGGCGCAGTACGTCATGGTCATCGACTTGGGCTCGTTCGGCCCGCCGTCGGAGTTGTCGACCTTGGCGTCCTGGCACTTGATGACGGCGCCGTCGAGGGAATCGGGCTTGTACTGCTTCGGCTCTCCGACGAAGCTCACGTCCTCGTCGCTGCCGCCCTCCTGGCTCTCCTTCTTCATGAACGCGAACATCTCGTCGAGGGCCTTCTCAGGGTCGTCGATCTCGCCGTAGACGCCGCCGAACATGAGCTGCTTACTCGCCAGCGGGTTCTCCTCGTTCTTCGCCGTGTACGTGGCGCTCACGTCCTTGGCGTCCTTCACCCCCCACTTCTCGGCGTCCTTCATGTCTCCGGCGCTCATGCTGCCGCTCTCGCTCTTGGACTTCTCGTACTCACCGAGCACCGTCGCCGGAGTCGTCAGCTTGTGCGGGCCGTCGTCGGCGATGTCCGATCCGGCGCCCCCGCTCCCGCCGCCGAACACGAAGTACGCGCCCACGCCGATCGCCGCCACGACGGCGACCGCGCCGATGATCAGACCCGTCTTCTTCTTGCCGCCACCCGGGACCGGGGGCTGAGGCATGCCGTAGGGGGGCTGGCCGGGCGGCTGCTGCCCGTACGGGGGCTGCTGGCCGTAGGGCGGCTGCGGCTGGCCGTACGGGGGAGTCTGCGGCGGGACGCCGCCCTGCTGCGGCTGCTGCGGGTAGCCGTAGCCCGGCTGCGCGGGCGGCGGCGTCTGCTGGGGGTAGCCATAGCCGGGCTGGGGAGCCTGCGGCGGCTGCTGGCCGTACGGCCCCGGCTGGCCGTACGGTCCGGGCTGCTGGGGCTGCCCGCCGTACGGGCCCGGCTGGTTGTGACTCATGACTGGTTCCCCTCCGGATGCTTACGTAGTGTTGACATCCTGACCCAGAGCTGGCGTGCGCAGGTCACCGGGGGCCGCACTGTTACGAAGGAAACGCGTTTCGGGACAGGGTCGTGACGGCCGTAAACTGACCCCCGTGACCGAGAACTCTCAGCAGCCGCAGCCCGCACCCACCACCGAACTGCCGACCCAGTACACGCCGGCCGAGGTAGAGGGGAAGCTGTACGAGCGCTGGGTGGAACGGGGCTACTTCGAGGCGGACGCCGACAGCGACAAGCCGCCGTACACCGTCGTCATCCCCCCGCCGAACGTCACCGGCAGCCTGCACCTCGGGCACGCCTTCGAGCACACGCTCATCGACGCCCTGACCCGCCGCAAGCGGATGCAGGGGTACGAGACGCTGTGGCAGCCCGGCATGGACCACGCCGGCATCGCCACGCAGAACGTCGTCGAGCGGGAAATGGCCAAGGAGGGCAAGTCCCGGCACGACCTCGGCCGGGAGGCGTTCGTCGAGCGGGTCTGGCAGTGGAAGGGCGAGTCCGGCGGGCAGATCGGCGGGCAGATGCGCCGCCTCGGCGACGGCGTCGCCTGGTCGCGTGAGCGCTTCACCATGGACGAGGGCCTCTCCCAGGCCGTCCAGACCATCTTCAAGCGGCTCTACGACGACGAGCTGATCTACCGCGCCGAGCGCATCATCAACTGGTGCCCCCGCTGCCTGACGGCCATCTCGGACATCGAGGTCGAGTACCAGGACGACGACGGCGAGCTCGTCTCCATGAAGTACGGCGACGGGGACGACACCATCGTCGTCGCCACCACCCGTGCCGAGACGATGCTCGGTGACACGGCCGTCGCCGTCCACCCCGACGACGAGCGGTACCGGCACCTGATCGGCAAGCTCATCAAGCTGCCGCTCACCGACCGTTCCATCCCGGTCGTCGCCGACACGCACGTCGACCCCGAGTTCGGCACCGGCGCCGTCAAGGTGACGCCCGCCCACGACCCGAACGACTTCGAGATCGGCCGGCGCCACGACCTGCCCGCCATCGCGGTCATGGACGAGCACGCCGTCATCACCGCCCACGGCCCCTTCCAGGGCCTGGACCGGCTGGAGGCCCGCTCCGCCATCGTCGCCGCGCTGCGCGCCGAGGGCCGGATCGTCGCCGAGAAGCGGCCCTACGTCCACTCCGTCGGCCACTGCTCGCGCTGCAAGACGACCGTCGAGCCGCGCCTGTCCATGCAGTGGTGGGTCAAGGTCGGCCCGCTGGCCAAGGCCGCCGGTGACGCCGTCCGTGACGGCCGCGTCAAGATCCACCCGCAGGAGATGGAGAAGCGGTACTTCGACTGGGTCGACAACCTCCACGACTGGTGCATCTCGCGCCAGCTCTGGTGGGGCCACCGCATCCCCGTCTGGTACGGCCCCGAGGGTGAGGTCGTCTGCGTCGGACCCGACGAGGAGCCGCCCGGCGGTGAGGGCTGGTACCAGGACTCCGACGTCCTGGACACCTGGTTCTCCTCCGGCCTGTGGCCGTTCTCCACGCTGGGCTGGCCCGAGCAGACCGACTCGCTCGCGAAGTTCTACCCGAACTCCGTCCTGGTCACCGGCTACGACATCCTCTTCTTCTGGGTCGCCCGGATGATGATGTTCGGCCTCTACGCGATGGACGGCACCCCGCCGTTCCACACCATCGCCCTGCACGGCATGGTCCGTGACCAGAACGGCAAGAAGATGTCCAAGTCGTTCGGGAACGTCGTGAACCCGCTGGACTGGATGGACAAGTACGGCTCCGACGCGCTCCGCTTCACCCTCGCGCGCGGCGCCAACCCCGGCGTCGACGTCCCGATCGGCGAGGACTGGGTCCAGGGCTCCCGGAACTTCACCAACAAGATCTGGAACGCCACCCGCTTCGCGCTGATGAACGGCGCGACGGTCGAGGGCCCGCTGCCGGACGCGTCGAGGATGTCCTCGACCGACCGCTGGATCCTCTCCCGGCTCAACTCGGTGGTCGCCGAGGTCGACGCGTACTACGAGGACTACCAGTTCGCGAAGCTTTCCGACGCCCTGTTCCACTTCGCCTGGGACGAGGTCTTCGACTGGTACGTCGAGCTGTCCAAGACGACGTTCCAGGCGGGCGGCGAGGCCGCCGAGGTCAGCAAGCGCGTCCTGGGCGAGGTCCTCGACGTGACGCTGAGGCTGCTGCACCCCATCGTCCCGTTCGTCACCGACACGCTGTGGACCACGCTCACCGGCGGTGAGTCGGTCGTCATCGCCCAGTGGCCGTCCGACTCGGGCTTCCGGGACGCGGGCGCCGAGCGGGAGATCGAGACCGTCCAGTCCGTCGTCACCGAGGTCCGCCGCTTCCGCCACGAACAGGGTCTGCAGCCCGGCCAGCGGGTCCCGGCCCGGCTGACCCTCGACGGCACGGCGCTGGCCGCGCACGAGGCGGCCGTCCGGCAGTTGCTGCGCCTCCAGCCGGAGGGCGACGCCTTCACGGCCACGGCGACCCTGCCGGTGGCGGGCGTCGAGGTCGCCCTGGACCTCTCCGGCGTGATCGACGTCGAGGCGGAGCGCAAGCGCCTCGCCAAGGACCTCGCCGCCGCCGAGAAGGAGAAGGTCCAGGCCACGGCCAAGCTGGGCAACGAGGCGTTCCTGGCCAAGGCGCCGGACAACGTGGTGGACAAGATCCGCGGCCGGCTGGCCAAGGCCGACGAGGACATCGCGCGACTCCGGGCCCAGCTGGAGAAGCTGCCGCAGGCGTAGACGCCGCTACGTGGACGAAGGCTCCCGGGGCTCTTTCGGCACCGGGAGCCATTCGGCACCGGGAGCCTTCGCACGCTCGGGAACGCGCCCGGCCACGAAGCTCCCGCGCCCGCCGGCGGAGCATCCGCGCTCGACGGCGGAGTCCTGGCATGCCCGTAGACGCCGGGCACCCCACTCCGTGGGCACACTGTCGGCGGCCGTCCGTAGACTGGTCCCCGTGAGTGAGCTCCCCCCGCACGACAGCAGCGAGCAGCCCGACCCCGGTGACCCCTTCGAGGAGATCGTCGCCGCCGAGACCGACCGCGACCCCGATCTCGCCGTGATCGAGGCCGGCAGCCGTACCCTCCGCACCCAGGGCGGCCCGCCGGAGGCCGACGTGCCCGCGCGGCCCGAGGATCCCGAGGTGGACAAGGCCCTGCGCGAGGTGGAGGCCGAGCTCTCCACCCGCTGGGGCGAGACCAAGCTCGAGCCGTCCGTCGCCCGGATCGCCGCGCTGATGGACGTGCTGGGCGAGCCGCAGCGGTCGTACCCCTCCATCCACATCACGGGGACCAACGGCAAGACCACCACCGCCCGCATGATCGAGGCCCTGCTGGGCGCCTTCGAGCTGCGCACCGGCCGGTACACCTCGCCGCACGTGCAGTCGGTCACCGAGCGGGTCAGCCTGGACGGGGCGCCGATCTCCGCCGAGCGCTTCATCGAGACGTACGAGGACGTCAAGCCGTACGTCGAGATGGTCGACGCCCAGCAGGAGTACCGACTGTCCTTCTTCGAGGTGCTGACCGGCATGGCGTACGCCGCCTTCGCCGACGCGCCCGTGGACGTGGCCGTCGTCGAGGTCGGGATGGGCGGCTCCTGGGACGCCACCAACGTCATCGACGGGGACGTCGCCGTCGTCACCCCCATCGACCTGGACCACACCGACCGGCTCGGCGCGACGCCCGGCGCGATCGCGACCGAGAAGGCCGGCATCGTCAAGCAGGACGCCACCGTGATCCTGGCCCAGCAGCCGGTGGACGCGGCACAGGTGCTGCTGAAGAAGGCCGTGGACGTGAACGCCACCGTGGCGCGCGAAGGGCTGGAGTTCGGCGTCGTCGCCCGGCAGGTCGCCGTCGGCGGACAGTTGATGACCCTGCGCGGGCTCGGCGGCGAGTACACCGAGGTCTACCTGCCGCTGCACGGCGCCCACCAGGCGCACAACGCGGCCGTCGCCCTCGCCGCCGTCGAGGCGTTCTTCGGCGTCGGGTCGCAGCGCCCGGAGCCGTTGGACGTCGACACCGTGCGCAAGGCCTTCGCCGCCGTCGCCTCGCCGGGACGGATGGAGGTGGTGCGGCGCTCGCCGACCGTGGTGCTGGACGCCGCCCACAATCCGGCCGGCGCGCGGGTCACCGCGGAGGCGGTCGGGGAGGCTTTCCAGTTCAGCCGGCTCATCGGCGTGGTCGGCGCGAGCGGCGACAAGGACGTACGGGGGCTGCTGGAGGCCTTCGAGCCGGTCTTCGCCGAGATCGTCGTCACCCAGAACTCCGGCCTGCGCGCGATGGACGCCGACGCGCTGGCGGGCATCGCCGTCGAGGTGTTCGGCGAGGACCGCGTCCAGGTCGAGCCGCGGCTGCCGGACGCCCTGGAGGCAGCGATCACGCTGGCCGAGGAGGAGGGCGAGTTCTCGGGCGGCGGGGTGCTCGTCACCGGCTCCATCTACACCGTCGGCGAGGCCCGACTGCTCCTCGGGAAGGGCTGAGAACCGTGCGTACGCTCTGTGCTTCTACTCTGATCGGCGAGGTCTTCGTGATCGGCTTCGCCGGTCTGGTCGCCATGAAGGACCCCGACCTGTCCATGGGGACGGTGTGGACGGTCAGCGGCATCGCGATGTTCCTGTGCGTGGCGCTGTGCGGCTTCGTGACCCGGCCCGGCGGCGTCGCCTTCGGCTGGGCCCTGCAGATCGCCCTGATCGCCTCCGGGTTCGTCGTGCCGACCATGTTCTTCCTGGGGGCGATCTTCGCCGCCCTCTGGTGGGCCTCCGTGCACTACGGGCGCAAGATCGACGAGGCGAAGGCGAGGTTCGCGGCCCAGGCGGACGCCTCCGCGCCCGAGGCAGCCTGACCCCGGCCGACGCTGCGTGCCAGGTGCTGCGACACGCCCGGTAACCTCAGTCATCACTTCGCACGACCGCACGTTCGTACCACCGCACGTTCGTACCACCGCACGTTCGTACCGCCGCATCACCGCACGTTCGTACAACAGCACACTCGTATATCCCAAGGAGCCCGTCGTGACACAGCGCAGCCTCGTCCTCCTCAAGCCCGACGCCGTCCGTCGTGGCCTGACCGGCGAGATCATCAGCCGTATCGAGCGCAAGGCCGGCTGGCAGATCACCGCGCTGGAACTGCGCACCCTGGACTCCGAGACGCTGGAGCAGCACTACGGCGAGCACAAGGGCAAGCCCTTCTACGAGCCGCTGGTCGAGTTCATGGCGTCCGGTCCGGTAGTCGCCATGGTCGTCGAGGGTGAGCGGGTCATCGAGGGCGTGCGCGCGCTGGCCGGTCCGACCGACCCGATCGCCGCTGCTCCCGGCTCCATCCGCGGGGACTTCGGCGTGATCGTCCGGGAGAACCTGATCCACGCCTCCGACTCCGAGGAGTCCGCCGAACGCGAGCTGAAGATCTTCTTCCCGGGCCGGGTCTGAGCCTCCTTCCGGACACGCCGGACACATCTTTTTTCTGACGTCGCGTCAGTCGAATGGCCCGCGGCGGACCGGGGCGGTCGCGTAAAAGCGACCGCCCTGTGGCATATGCGCGCCTGTTCGGGGGAACGGATGCCTCCGTTGGCCCGTCTCCACAAGCGGGGCGATGCGCCATCTGCTGACAATGGCGAAGACCCTCGCACAGTGTTCGCGAAAGCGCGTCTACGATGGAAGCCTCCACGCGCCACTGCGCCCACCTCGCCTACCTGAAAAGCCCTCAAAAGCTCCTGGGAAGGCCAGTCGAATCCTGATGGGGAACTCAATGTCGTTCATCGGCCGTGACATGGCTGTCGACCTCGGGACCGCCAACACGCTGGTGTACGTCAGGGGTCGCGGGATCGTACTCAACGAGCCGTCCGTCGTCGCGATCAACACCAACACCGGTGGCATCCTCGCGGTCGGCGCCGAAGCGAAGAAGATGATCGGGCGCACGCCCGGCAACATCGTTGCCGTGCGCCCGCTGAAGGACGGCGTCATCGCCGACTTCGAGATCACCGAGCGGATGCTCCGCTACTTCATTCTGAAGATCCACAAGCGGCGTTATCTGGCTCGTCCGCGGGTCGTCGTCTGTGTGCCCTCGGGCATCACCGGCGTCGAGCGCCGTGCCGTCATCGAGGCGTCGTCCCAGGCCGGCGCCCGTCAGGTGCACATCATCGAGGAGCCCATGGCCGCGGCCATCGGCTCCGGCCTGCCGGTCCACGAGGCCACGGGCAACATGGTGGTGGACATCGGCGGAGGCACCACGGAGGTCGCGGTCATCTCGCTCGGCGGCATCGTCACCGCCCAGTCCATCCGCGTCGCGGGTGACGAGCTGGACAACGCGATCATCCAGCACGTGAAGAAGGAGTACAGCCTTCTGCTGGGTGAGCGCACGGCCGAACAGATCAAGATCACGATCGGTTCGGCGTACGACCTCGACGCCGACGAGCACACCGAAATCCGTGGCCGGGACCTCGTCTCCGGGCTGCCCAAGACCGTCGTCATCTCCGCCGGCGAAGTGCGCAAGGCGATCGAGGAGCCGGTCAACGCGATCGTCGACGCGGTCAAGACGACCCTCGACAAGTGTCCGCCGGAGCTGTCCGGCGACATCATGGACCGGGGCATCGTCCTGACCGGCGGCGGCGCGCTGCTGCGCGGGCTCGACGAACGGCTGCGCCGGGAGACCGGAATGCCGATCCATATCGCCGAGGACCCGCTGGACAGCGTGGCGCTCGGCTCCGGCAAGTGCGTCGAGGAGTTCGAGGCGCTCCAGCAGGTGCTGGACGCCTCGCCCCGCAGATGACGTAACACTTCGGTTCCGCCGTACGAGACGATCTCCTCTCGTGCGGCGGATCGCTGATATAGAGA
>NZ_BAABCQ010000040.1:0-51356 GCF_039539045.1 Streptomyces marokkonensis | reverse complement strand
GGGTGAAAAGCGGCCGAATGGGTGGCGTGAGGGCTGTTGCGGCGTGCAGTCTCGGGGCGAGGCGACTTCTCGCCTCCATGACCACCGCAGACATACGTCGGCCCCCGCCGGGACTGCAATCCCAACGCGAGGGCCTCACCAACAAGGAAGAAGCACCTTCCCCATGGCTGAACAGAAGCCTAATGCCGCCGTGCGCCCGAGTCAGGGTGTTCGCCAGTCCGCCAACCCCTCTGGCGTCATTCACGTACGTACGTCCTACTCGGGCCAGTACGTCGTCATCGGCAACCACCTCGCCCAGCACCACCAGTTGTCGCTGACCGCGATCGGGCTGGCCACGCACATCTTCTCGCTGCCGGAGAGCGCCCTCGTCGACATCCGCACCCTCGCCGACCGCTTCCCCGAGGGGCGTGAGCGGATCGCCTCCGGGCTGCGGGAGTTGGAGGAGACCGGCTACCTGAAGCGGGTGCGTGAGCGCTCGGAGACGGGGCGCCTGGTCACGCGGACCTACGCCCATCACACGCCGGAGCGGGCGGTCCCGTACCTCGTGCGCGGGCGTACCGGGGCGGCCCGTGAGCGTGGTGCCGTGGTCCGGCGGTCGTCGTCGGCCGGTACCGAGGGGGCCTCCGGAGCCGTCGCTCAGGAGGGCGACCAAGCCCGAGCCGTGCGCTTGCCGTCGCTTCCGTCCGGTGAACCCGGGAGCGGGGACGTACCGCCGGTGGGATCAGCCTGCCCGGAGACATCCACAGCGCCCGAGGAGGCGGCAGCGTCCGACGCTCCGGCCGTACTCGAGGAGAACCTCGCGTCCGTGTCACCGGAACGGGGCGAGTCCCCGCCTGTGCACCAGGACCACGGCAAGGCCGTCGCTCTCCTGGCCGGCCTGCGCCGTACCGACGACCGGCTCGTCCTTTCCGCGCGAGACGTGAACACTCTGGCGCCGAGTGTCATCCGCTGGTTCGAACGAGGGGCCACAGTCGATGTCGTCCACCGTGTCCTGACCTTCGACCTTCCCGTGGACATGCGGCGCGCGGCCGGTGTGCTCGCGTATCGGCTCGGCGAGCTGCTGCCGCCGCCTCTTCCGGCGGTTCCGGCACCGTCACCGGGGCCGGTTTCCGTCGCGTGTCGGCCCGATCCCTTCCAGACCTGCGACGGCTGTGAGCGGGCCTTCCGGGCATCGGACCCCGGTCGCTGCCGCGACTGCCGTACCGCACCTGAGAGCACCGGCGCGGTCGCTCAAGCCGCCTGACCGGTGGTCGCGGTGGTCGCGCGAGCACGGTGGGCTGGGCGCCGGGAAAGGCGCGTTGACAGCCCGGTGGGCGGGTGCGTGTAATGAGGGTGGTGCCGCGTGGCGCCGGTCAAAGAGCAGTGGGCCGGCCGGCGATCGGGCGAGCGCCCTTCATGCAAGGGGTACGTGATGAGTTTCCGCTCCGCGCCCTGACACGACGTAGCGCGTCCAGATCCGCACGTCGTCCTTCGCTCGCCTCATTCTTTCCGGCACCGTGCCGCACGCGCGCCGCGGCCTGCCGTCATGGAGACAGAAACGTATGCCCACGTCTTTCCATCAGTCCGTCATCGACGAGTTCCGCGCCAACGAGGGGAAGGTCGGCGGCCCTTTCGAGGGTGGTGACCTGCTTCTGCTGACGACCACCGGGGCCCGGTCGGGGCTCTCGCGGACCACCCCGCTCGGGTATGTCCGCCACGGGGGCTCCCTTCTGATCGTCGGGTCGAATCTCGGTGGTCCTCGGCATCCCGGCTGGTACCACAACCTGCTCGCCCGTCCCGTGGTCCGGGTGGAGGTCGGCACCCGGTCCTTCGAGGCTCTCGCGGTGCCCGCTGAGGGGGACCGGCGTGAGGAGTTGTTCGCGCATGTGGTGCGGGCGGTGCCCGGGTACGGCGACTACCAGGCCGGGGCCGGCAGGGTGCTGCCGGTCGTGGTGCTGGAGCGGGCCGAGCCCGAGGGGTGGGAGGGGCCGGGGGAGGTCCGGACCCTCGCCGACAAGCTCCTGGAGGTGCACACCTGGTTGCGGGGCCAGTTGCGTCAGGTGCGGGCGGAGGCCGACGCGCACTTCGCCGCTCGGGCCGCGCATCAAGGGCCCGGTGCGCCGGCGGCCCCGGGGCTCGGGTTGCAGATACGGCAGCGCTGCCTCGCGTTCTGCCAGGCGCTGGAGTTCCATCACGCGAGTGAGGACGGGCACCTGTTTCCCGGGATCGTCCGTCACCATCCCCACCTGACCGACGTCTTCGCCCGCCTCGACGACGAGCACCGCACGATCGCCCGTGTCCAGGGCGACCTGGCGGCGCTGCTGGCCGGCGTCGTCATCGCCGACCCGCGGCGCTTCCACGCCGAGTTGGACGACATGTCCGCCCGGTTGAACGCGCACCTGGACTACGAGGAGGAGGCGTTGCTCCCGTTGCTCGCCGACGTGCCGTGGCCGCCGGAGGTGCCGAAGGGCTGAGACTGTTCCGTTCCGTCCGCCTGCCGCCCCCGCGCCAGGTCCCGTACCGCCCGCTCCAGCCGCGTCCGCCGGGTCTGTGGCGTCGCGGCCTGGAACAGCGGGAGCATCACGAGGTAGCGGGCGGTCCGGTCGAGCGCGTCGAACGCCGCACGCGCCGCCGGGGCCGCGTCGAGCGCCGCGGCGAGGTCGTCCGGGACGACGGCTGTCGCCTGCGACGCGTACGCGCGGTCCCAGCGGCCGTCCTCCTGGGCCCGTCGCACCTCGGCGAGGCCGGACTCCCGCATCCGGCCCGCCGCCGCCAGCGCCGCGACCTTCTCGGCATTCACCCGCGACCACAGGCTCCTCGGTCGCCGCGGCCCGTACTTCTGCAGGTAGTACCGGTCGTCCAGGCCCCGGCGCTGCCCGGAGATCCAGCCCCAGCACAGCCCCACGTCGACCAGTTCGTCGTCCGTGACCGACGCGATCCCCGACGCCTTCTTCGCCACCTTGACCCACACGCCCTCGCGGCGGGTGTGGTGCTCGGTCAGCCAGTCCTCGAAGGCCGCCGCGTCCGGGAACGCGACGACGTCCACCCCGTTGAGAGCCTCCATACCGGCCAGGCTAGCCCGGCCGTGCCCCGAAGCAGCCTCCCGTCCCCTTCTCGGCCCAGTGACAGGCGATGGGCTGCTGGATCGGTTCGGCGTCGGTGTGCGGGTACCTCGTGGTCACTCCCACCGGCCGTTGTCACCCGGATTGGCCGCCGCCGCTTGCGGCCCCCTCCTGCCCGTGTCGGTATGTGGGAGGGCATCCCTCGTCGAGCATCGACCGGCGTACGGGAGTTCGCTACCGGGAAGTAGACCCATGACCAATGCCGAGCCCGTGTTCCGTCGGTCGGTGATCGACGACGATCCCCAGGACGGGTACTTCCTGCGGGCCGTCGACGTGGACGGCGACGGGCGCCCCGACCTCGTCGCCTCCGGCCTCACCCGCGGGGAGGTCGTCTGGTACCAGAACCCGTCCTGGACCAAGCGGACCATCCTGTCCCTGGGGGACCGGAAACCCGTCGCCCTGGACGCTGCGGACCTCACCGGTGACGGACTGCCGGACCTGGTCCTCTGCCACGACTACGGCAACTGCATGTTCGACTGCGGGCCGAGGGACGGCGTGATCTCCTGGCTGCGGAATCCCGGGCCGGACGGCTGGGACCGGCCGTGGAGCCGTCGGCACGTCGCGGATCTCGTGGCCTGTCACCGGGTGCGGCTGGGGCGGTTCACGACGGACAGCCGTGTCCAGTTGGTCGCCCTTCCGGTCGTCGGGCCCGAGGGCGGGGCGGAAGGGGTCGGGTCCGCCGCCCGCCTCATGCTCTACGACCTGCCGGACGATCCGGTGGCGCACGACGGCGGGTGGTCGGGGCGGCCGCTCGACACCGCCGACTTCACGATCGTGCACGGCGTGGTCGCCGCCCGGTTCCCGGGCACGCCCCGCCCGGAACGGGAGTCGTTCCTGCTGGCCACGGGGGAGGGGATCAGCTGGCTGGGCACCGGGCCGGGCGGGGCGTGGCAGGTCCGGAAGATCGGCGACGGGGTGCCGCCGCAGACGTCCGTGGAGAATCCCGAGCACCGTTTCAGCGGGAGCGGCAACCTCGGCGTCGCGCGGATCGGCGGGCGTCCCTGCGCGGTGATCCTGGCCGTCGAGCCGTTCCACGGCAACACCCTCAGCGTCTACGTCCGGCCGCCCGGCACCGTCGCGCCCTTCGACACGCCCTGGGAACGCCGGCAGCTCCGGGTCCTCGACCCGCCGGACGGGACGCACGACGCCGTCGGCCACCACGTGGTCGTGGCCGACTTCGACGGCGACGGGGACGACGAGTTCCTGGTCGGCCTGCGCGGGCCCGCCCCGGCCCAGGGCGTCTTCTACTTCAAGCTCGACGCGTCGGGCAACGTGCTCGTCGAGAAGCAGGTGAGCACGGACTCCACCGCGCGTATCGCCGTGGCCGACTTCAACGGCGACGGACGGCTGGACTTCGCCACCACCGCCTACGACACGGTGGGCTACTACGAGATCCCGGACCCCAAGGTGTGCCTGTTCACCAACGCCTTCGGGGCGCCCGGGCCGGTCATGGCACCGCCCGGCGGCGACGGCTGACCGAGGCTCCCGGGCCGCCTCCGGTCCGTCCCCGGTCCGCCTTCGCCCCCGACCCGACCCGTCCCCGCCGCACCGGAGACACCCGCTGCCTCGCTCCGGGCAGCCCTCACCAGCAGGAGAACGCAGTGGCACAGAACACCGTCCGGGTGGACGCGCTCGTCGTCGGCTCCGGACCCGTCGGGAGCGCCTTCGCGCGCGAACTCGTGGCGGCCGGCCGGCACGTCTACATGGTCGACGCGGGGGCCCAGCTGTCGGACCGCCCCGGGGAGCACCTCAAGAACGCCTACCTCTACCAGCGCAACCTCAACCTGTTCTCGCCCGTGATCCGCGGCCACCTGAGCCTGCTGTCGATCCCGTCGAGCGACCGGGCCGAGGTGACCCTGGACCCGGCGTCCTACCGGATCGACCTCAAGAAGTACGACGGCTTCGTACTGAACAACCAGAACCCCGACCAGGACCCCGCCCTGAACCTCGGCGCCGCCGCCGCGACCTACGGCGTGGGCGGCATGGCGACCCACTGGACCTGTGCCACACCCCGGCACCATCCCGACATCGAGCGCTCCGACCTGCTGTCCGGCGCGGAGTGGGACGCCCTCTACCGGGACGGCGAACAGCTCCTGCACACCCGTACCGACGCCTACACCGACTCGGTGCGGCAGCGGCTGGTCCGCGGGGCGCTGGCCGAGGAGTACGGGGAACTCCAGGAGCCGTACCAGGTGCAGAACCTGCCGCTCGCCGTGGAACGCCGCGAGGACAACCCCGAGTTCGTCCACTGGAGCGGGGCGGACACCGTGCTCGGCCCGCTGGCCGACGGCGGCCACGACCGGTTCGAGCTGCACCCCGAGCAACTGTGCACCCGGCTGGTGCGCAGTGCCGACGGCAGCCGCGTGGAGTACGCCGAGATCCGCGACCTGCGGCGGTGGCGGACGCTGCGGGTGGAGGCGGAGACCTTCGTGGTGGCGGGCAACGCCTACCTCACCCCGCAGCTGCTGTACGCGTCGGGGATCCGCCCGAAGGCGCTCGGCCGCTATCTGAGCGAACAGCCGATCTCCTTCTGCCAGATCGTGCTGAGCCAGGACCTGGTCGACTCGGTCGCCACCGACCCGCGTTTCGGCGACGCCGTGCGCGAGCACCGCGAGACGGCGCCGCAGGACCCGGTGCCCATCCCCATGAGCGACCCGGAGCCGCAGGTGTGGATTCCGGTGTCCGAGGGGCGGCCGTGGCACTGCCAGATCCACCGCGACGCCTTCCACTACGGCGACATCGCGCCGAACGTCGACGGCCGGCTCATCGTGGACCTGCGCTGGTTCGGGATCGCCGAGCCCCGGTTCGAGAACCGGATCGAGTTCTCCGACCGGCATCAGGACACGCACGGCATGCCGCAGCCCACCTTCTTCTTCGGCCTCAGCGAGCGGGACCGGGCGAACCAGCACGCGATGATGCGGGACATGCTGCGCGCGGCGAGCACGCTCGGCGGCTTCCTCCCCGGCTCCGAACCGCAGTTCGTCGAGCCCGGCCTCGGGCTGCACGTCACCGGCACGACCCGGATGGGCGACGACCCCGAGACCAGCGTCGTGGACACCGACTCCCGGGTGTGGGGCGTCGACAACCTCTACCTGGGCGGCAACAACGTCATCCCGCGCGGCACCGCGAGCAACCCGACGCTGACCAGCGTCGCGCTGGCGCTGAGGGCGGCCCGGCACATCACCACGGGTCGTACCGCCGGCGGCGCGGTGGCGGCCTCGGCCGCCGCGGGCCGGGGCGCGTGATGTTCGAGTCCGGCGCCGTCTCCCTCGGCATCACGCCCACCTGCTGGACCAACGACGACTTCCCCACCATCGGGGCGGACATCTCCTTCGAGCAGTGCGTCAGCGAGATCGCGCTGGCCGGCTTCGAGGGCTGCAGCGTCGGCCACAAGTTCCCCACCGACCCGCGGGCCCTGTCGCAGGCGCTGACCCTGCGCGGGCTTCGGGTGTCCGAGCCCTGGGCGAGTACCTACTTCACCGTCCGGGACATGCGGGAGCGCACCCTCGCGGGCTTCCGCGAGCAGCTGGACTTCATCCAGGAGGTCGGCGGCGACCAGGTCGTCGTGGCGGAACTCGGCCACGCCGTGCACCAGCAGGCGGTCGCCCTGGCCGCCAACAGGCCGGTGTTCGACGACACCGCCTGGGACGCGCTGCTGACCGGCCTCGACGAACTCGGGCGGATGGCGGCCGACCGCGGCATGTTCCTGTGCTACCACCACCACATGGGCACCGGCGTGCAGTCCCGGGCCGACGTGGACCGCCTGCTCGCGGGCACCGACCCGGACCTGGTGCACCTGCTGCTGGACACCGGCCACCTCACCCTGGCCGGCGACGACCCGCTCGCCCTGGCCCGCGACCACGCCCGGCGCATCGCCCACGTGCACCTCAAGGACGTACGCCCCGACGTCCTGGAGTACTTCCGCCGCGAGGACCCCAGCTTCCACGACGCGGTACTCGCCGGGATCTTCACCGTGCCCGGTGACGGGATGACCGACTTCGGGCCCGTACTGCGCGCCCTCGCGGACGCCGGGTACCGGGGGTGGCTCGTCGTCGAGGCCGAACAGGACCCGGCGAACGCGCACCCGCTGACGTACGCCAAGAAGGCGCGCGAGCACCTGCGCGTCCTCATCGGACGGTGAGCGTGCCGCCCGTGACGACCCCTGCGACCAAGGGAGCAGCACTGTCATGAGTTACCGACCGATCGAGGACTACGGCGTGATCGGCGACCTGCGCACCGTGGCGCTGGTGGCTCTCGACGGCTCCCTGGACTTCCTGTGCCTGCCCGACATCGACTCGCCCACGGTGTTCGGCGCGCTGCTCGACGACGAGCGCGGCGGCAGTTTCCGGATCGGCCCGGCCGTCGAGGGCGCCCGCCTCAAGCAGCTCTACCTGCCCGACACCAACATCCTGCTCACCCGGTTCCTGTCCGAGGACGGGGTCGGGGAGGTCGTCGACTTCATGCCGGTCGGCTCGGTCCGCCACACGCACGCGGTCGTCCGCCGGGTGAAGGGGGTGCGGGGCACCTTCCGGTTCCGGCTGCGCTGTGCGCCCCGGTTCGACTACGCCCGACTGCCGCACCGCATCGAGCAGCACCCCGGCGAGGTTTTCTTCGTACCGGAGGGCGGGGCGGAGAGGGCGGACGCGGTGGCGCTGCGGCTGCAGAGCCCGGTCGACCTGCGGGTGGAGGGCGCCGACGTGATCGCCGAGTTCGAGCTGGGGCCGGACGAGACGATGGACTTCGTGCTGGAGGCGGTCCCACCGGGCGAGCACAGTCCTGCGTCCGGCCACCGGTGGGCCGAACGGGCGTTCCGGCACACCCACGCCTTCTGGCACGAGTGGCTGAGCAGTTCGTCCTACCGGGGCCGCTGGCAGGAGGAGGTGTCCCGTTCGGCCCTGGCGATGAAGCTGCTCACCTCCGCCCGGCACGGGTCGATCGCCGCCGCGGCCACCTTCGGACTGCCCGAGCTGGTCGGCGGCGAACGCAACTGGGACTACCGCTACACCTGGATCAGGGACGCCTCCTTCACCGCCGCCGCGTTCGTCCAGCTCGGCTTCCACGACGAGGCCAGGGCCTTCGTACGGTGGGTGGAGGAGCGCTACCGGGAGAGCACCGAACCGGGGCGGCTGCAGATCATGTACGGCATCGACGGCCGCCACGAACTGACCGAGGAGATCCTGCCGGACCTGCGCGGCTACGAGGGATCGAGCCCGGTACGCGTCGGCAACGGCGCCTACGACCAGCTACAGCTCGACATCTACGGCGAGTTCCTGCACGTCGTCGATCTGTACGACGAGCATGTGGAAGCCGTCTCCTACGGCCTCTGGTCCCATGTCAGCGACTCGGTGAACTGGGTGACGGAGAACTGGCGGCTGGCCGACGAGGGCATCTGGGAGACCCGCGGCGGACGCCAGGAGTTCCTGTACGCCCGGCTGATGTGCTGGGTCGCCCTGGACCGCGGGCTGCGCATCGCCGGACGGCGCTCACTGCCGGCGCCCCGCGAGCACTGGGCCGCGGTCCGCGACGAGATCCACGCCGAGATCCACAAGGAGTTCTGGGACGAGGGACAGGGGGCGTTCGTCCAGCACCGGGGGGACTCCACCCTCGACGCGGCGAGTCTGCTCATGCCGCTCATGGGGTTCATCTCGCCGGTCGACCCCCGGTGGCTGAGCACCCTGCGCGCCATCGAGAACTCGCTGGTGGAGGACTCCCTCGTCTACCGGTACCGCAGCGGGGACGGCGCCTCGGACGGGCTGAGCGGCACCGAGGGCACCTTCTCCATGTGCTCGTACTGGTTCATCCAGTGCCTGACCGAGGCCGGCGAGGTCGACCGCGCCCAGCTGTTCTTCGAGAAGATGCACAGCTACGCCAACCACCTGGGCCTGTACGCAGAGGAGATGGACGGCACCGGACGCAACCTCGGCAACTTCCCCCAGGCGTTCACCCACCTGGGGCTGGTCAGTGCCGCGCTCTGCCTCAACCAGGCACTGGCGAGGCGGACAGGTCCCGCAGCAGGTCCCCCGTCGTTGAGGTGAAGACGCCGGGGGAGACGGAGAGGACCCCGTTCAGAGGGAACTCGAGGAGTACGAGCAGGAAGAGGTTGACGCCGACGACCAGAGCCACACCGGTGATCATCGTGTAGTGCAACCAGGGCGACTCCAGCCCGAACAGCAGGCTGAACATCAGGGTCACCGCGCTGGTCAGGTAGACCGCGATCCACATGGGGGTGCGCAGATGGGCGGTGCCGGCCTGGCGGTGCCGGTCGGCGTTGAGTGCCGACACCTCCGTCAGCCGGTCCGTCGCCACCTCCACGTACGCCTGCCGCGGTTCGGTGTCCGGGCGCAGTTCGCCGATCGCGGTGAACAGGCGCCGCAGCGTCCGCCGCTCGTCCGGGCTCTGCCCCGTCTCACCGATGTCCTTCGGCCACCACGCGACGACGGCGCGGTTGTACGCCACCACGGCTTCGGTCACGTCACGCCGGTCGCCGGGATCCATGACGGCGCTGCCCCGGGCGACCGCGGCGACGAGGAAGGCCTCCTCGGCGGCGCACCGTCTGACCTCGGTGTAGTTGTCCCACTGGTCGTCGACGGAGAACCCGATCGTGACGGCGTAGACCACGCCGACGACCGCCACCAGGAAACCCGCGACGTCATTGTGCTCCTTGGCCCGGGGAGGCGGCACGAGCCTGCGCATCAGCGCCTGGGCCAGGACGGCCACCAGCGGGACGCCCCCGAGGATGAGCAGCACCGTTCCCCACAGTGGCAGCTCGACGATGAAGAAGTGGTACACGGTCACCTCGGCTCTGTTCACCGCGCTCAACGAGTACCCTGGCCCCGCGCAACGGCCGGGGGCGGGCCGACTCCGCGTCGGCAAAGGCACCGGTGGGGCGGGCGTAGCGTAGGTGGTATGACGACGTACGGATCCTTCCCCGGCACCCGGCCCCGGCGGCTGCGGACCACCCCCGTGATGCGTCGGATGGTCGCCGAGACCCGGCTCCACCCCGCGGACTTCATCCTCCCCGCCTTCGTGCGCGAGGGCGTGCGCGAGCCGGTGCCGATCGCGGCGATGCCCGGGGTCGTGCAGCACACCCGGGACACGCTGAAGAAGGCCGCCGCGGAGGCGGTCGAGGCCGGGATCTCCGGGATCATGCTGTTCGGCGTGCCGGAGGAGGAGAAGAAGGACGCGCTCGGGACGGTCGGTACCGACCCCGACGGGATTCTCCAGGTCGCCCTGCGCGACGTGCGGGCCGAGGTCGGGGACGACCTGCTCGTCATGTCCGACCTGTGCCTCGACGAGTTCACGGACCACGGGCACTGCGGTGTGCTGGACGACGAGGGGCGCGTCGACAACGACGCCACCCTGGAGCGGTACGCCGAGATGGCGCAGGTCCAGGCCGACGCGGGCGCCCACGTGGTCGGGCCCAGCGGGATGATGGACGGGCAGATCGGCGTCGTCCGTGACGCGCTGGACCAGATCGGGCGGGAGGACGTCGCCGTCCTCGCCTACACCGCCAAGTACGCGTCCGCCTTCTACGGGCCCTTCCGCGAGGCCGTCGGGTCCTCGCTCAAGGGGGACCGGAAGACCTACCAGCAGGACGCCGCCAACACGCGCGAGTCCATGCGGGAGCTGGCCCTGGACCTGGCGGAGGGCGCCGACATGGTCATGGTCAAGCCGGCCGGCCCCTACCTCGACATCCTGGCCAAGGTCGCCGAGGCCGTGGACGTGCCCGTCGCCGCCTACCAGATCTCCGGCGAGTACTCGATGATCGAGGCCGCCGCCGAGAAGGGCTGGATCGACCGCGACCGGGCCATCCTGGAGGCGCTCACCGGCATCAAGCGGGCCGGCGCGCGCAACATCCTGACCTACTGGGCCACCGAGGTCGCTCGCACGCTGCGCTGAGCATCCTCGGCCGGCCCTTCGTGCAGCGCGTGCGCGGATGCCTTCAGTACTGGAGGGCGTGGTCGATGCCGGTCTGCCAGTAGGTCACCGCGAGCTTGCTGTCGACGTTCACGCCGGAGGGCAGGGCGACCTTGGCGATGGAGTCGTCGTCGAAGGGGATCGTGAGGGTGCCCACGCTGATGGGCTCACCGCCGCTGCCGTCGGCCATCGTCAGCCGCACCCCGGCGTAGGCGGTCTCACCGGGACCGACTCCGGCCACCGCATGCGGCTGGGACTCCTCGATGACCGGCGGCACGGACTGGGCCTCGCCGAAGCGCGCCACCGGGTACGGCGGCAGCATGCACGTCTTCGAGCCGGTGCCGGTGGCGGTCAGCAGCAGGTGGTTGATCGGGCGGGACACCTTCGTGGCGGTGATCTTCACGTCGGACGCGGAGCACTTCCCCGGCATCTCCGCGTCGTCCTTGTCGCCGGTGTCCGAGCCGGCGTTCGAGCCGGAGCCCGACGAGCCGGAGTCCGACGAGCCGCCACCCGACTTGTCCGAGCCGTTGGAGCCGGTGGAGCCGTTCGCGCCGTCGGTTCCCTTGTCGCCGTCCGAGTCGCTCCCGCCGGTGGCCGGCTTGGCCTGGTCGCCCGCCGGGGCGGAGGAGGCCGGTGCGGAGGAGGCCGCGGCGCCCGTGTCCGTTCCTTCGTCGCTCTCGCAGGCCGTCAGAGCGAGCGTGGCCAGCGCGACCGTGGTGGCGGCGAACAGGCGGGTGCGGGTGGTGCGTACGGACATGAGGTGAGCCCCTTCGGGTGGAGTTGAGGTAAGCCGCTCGGCGGTTCGCCGGGGGCGGCTGCTTGGATGACCACAGCTTGGGTCCAGAGCCGTCCCAGTCGCCAGGGGTGCCGGGACATGCGGGATACTGGGACGCTGGTAGCGGCTCTGACCTGCGGGAACGGTGTCCCGCTGGGATGCTGTACGGGGATACGGGAAGAGGGAGATCCGGTGGCGGGGGACGACTTCGCGGGACTGCTGCGGAAGCTGAAGGAGCGGTCCGGACTCAGCTACGGGACACTGGGCAAGCGACTGCACATGAGTGCGTCCACACTCCACCGGTACGTCAGCGGGGAGGTCGTGCCCGTCGAGTTCGCGCCCGTCGAACGCCTCGCCCGGGCGTGCCGGGCGACCCCCGAGGAGCTGCTCGAACTCCATCGCCACTGGATCCGTGCCGACGCTCTGCGCGGGGTGAAGAGGCCGGAGGAGACGCGGGAGGCTCAGGAGATGGCGGAGACGGAAAAGGGCGGGACGGAAAAGGGGGAGACGGCGGAAGCCGTCGTGCCCGAGGTGCCCGAGGTGCCCGAGGTGCCCGAGGTGCCCGGAGTCGCCGTCGCGGAGGAAGACGCACCGCCCACACCTGACGGAGCCTCCGTACCGGGCGTTCCGCCGGGGCCTGACGTACCGTCCGAGCCCGACATGCCGTCCGCACCCTCCGCCCCCGTCGAACGACGTCGCCGGGTACCGCGCGCCGCCCTCTACGCCGCGACCGGCGTCGCCGCCGTCGCTCTCGCCGTCAGCCTCCTGCCCGGCACGGGCGACGGAGGGGAGAAGCGCGATCCGGCCGGAGCCGCCGCCGGAACCTCCGTGTCGGTGACCGGGAGCGGCACCCGGTCGGCGTCTCCCGGCGCGAGTGCCTCTCCGTCCACGTCGTCCGCCTCCCCGTCCATGTCCGCGTCATCCGCCCCCTCCCCGTCCGCGACGCGCCGGAGCACGGCCACGCCTAGCGGCCGAGCCCCGGGGAAGAGTGGCCCCGCGCTCACCGTGTCGACCACCCCGTACTTCTGGGACGTCCCCTGCGAGCAGTCCTTCCTGGTGGACCGCAGTCCGCAAAACGTGTTGAATCCGCCCACCCAGCCGGACGTGGTCGGCTGGGTCACCGCCTTCGGCGCGGTCGCCGCCGACCGGCAGATGACCGTGTTCACCGTGCAGGGAACCGGTACGGAGACCGTGGTTCTGGAGAACCTGCACGTCCGTGTGGTGGACAGCAAAGAGCCGCTGGACTGGAACGAGTACGCCATGGGCGTCGGCTGCGGCGGCGGCGCGAGCACCAAGTCCTTCGACGTCTCCCTCGACCTGGGCAACCCCCTGGCGATGCCGATCGCCGGACAGGAACCCTTCCCGTACACGGTCACCGAGTCCGATCCCGAGCTCTTCTACGTCAACGCGCACACCAGCGACCACGACGTCACCTGGTACCTG
This sequence comes from Streptomyces marokkonensis, assembly GCF_039539045.1. Lineage (NCBI taxonomy): Bacteria > Bacillati > Actinomycetota > Actinomycetes > Kitasatosporales > Streptomycetaceae > Streptomyces > Streptomyces marokkonensis. The sequence continues at coordinate 38,120 of NZ_BAABCQ010000040.1, read as the reverse complement.
GAACTGGAATGGTCCAGTGGCGGCCGGAAGGGCATCATGCGGGTCGACGACCACGGCAAGCCGTTCCGCACCAGCGCCTCCAAGGGCAGCTCCTACTACGGGCAGATGCTGGGCGCCGAAGGCGTCTGGGAGTACTTCCCGGGCGAGTGAGCCGGGGCGGGGGCGGGGGGCCGGACGGGAGGCCGGGCGCCGCCAAGTACAGCTGGAAGATAGGTTGTCGACGAGTCGAGCACCATCCCCGGTTCGCTTCGTCAGGAGACGCCCATGCCCGGTGACGCCCTCAGCCAGGACCCCGCGGAGCTGAGAAGGAGGATCGACAGCAGCAAGGCGCATCCGGCCCGCGTCTACGACGTCTTCCTCGGCGGCAAGGACCACTACCCCGCGGACCGCGACGCGGCCGCCGCCGGGCTCGCCGCCAACCCGCGCGGCTACCTCGACGTACGGCACAACCGGGACTTCCTGCGCCGCGCCGTCACCACGCTGGCCGAGGAGCACGGCGTCCGGCAGTTCCTCGACATCGGCACCGGCCTGCCGACCGCCGAGAACGTGCACCAGATCGCCCAGCGCACCGCGCCCGAGTCACGGGTGGTCTACGTCGACAACGACCCGGTCGTCCTCACCCACGCCCGCGCCCTGCTCACCAGCGGTCCCGAGGGACGTACGGACTACATCGACGCCGACCTGCAGGACCCGGCACGGATCCTCGAACAGGCCGCGCGGACACTCGACTTCAGCCGGCCCGTCGGGCTCTGCCTCGTCGCCATCCTGCACTTCGTCGAGGACGAGGAGGCGTACCCGATCGTCCGCGGGCTGATGGACGAGCTGCCCGCGGGCAGCAGGCTCGTCCTCAGCCACCTCACCGAGGACCTCAACCCGGAAAACATCCGCGCGGTCCAGCGGACCTACACCGAGCGGGGTTTCACCTTCGTGCTGCGCTCCCGCGACGACGTGGAGCGCTTCTTCACGGAAACCGGACTCGAGGTCGCCGAACCGGGTGTCGTCCCGGTGCACCACTGGCGCCCGGACCACGCGGCCCCGGTGCCCGAGCAGCCCGAGACGTCCTACCTGGCGGGCCTCGACGACATCGAGAGGGTCCGCTACAAGGACATCAACGACGTCACGGACGCCGACATCAACGTGTACGGGGGACTGGGCGTCAAGGCCTGACGGCCGCGCGGGTGTCCGGATTACGGAAAGGCCCTTGTAGGCGGCACGTACTTCCCTAAGGTGCGGGCATGACCGTGACTGAGCAAGCGCCCGCCCCCGCCGTCTCCCCTCCACCGCTGGCCGCGCGGGCCCGGTCGATCGGCGGTTCGCCCGTGCGGGACATCCTCGCCGTCACCGCCCGCCCCGAAGTGATCAACTTCGCGGGCGGGCTGCCGGCCCCCGAGCTGTTCGACGCGGAGGGGATCGCCGCCGCGTACCGGGACGTCCTCGTCGAGATGCCCGCGCGGGCGCTCCAGTACTCCACCACCGAGGGCGAGCCCACCCTGCGGGCCGCGCTCGCCGCCCGCACCTCGGCGCGCGGACTGGAGACCGTCCCGGACGACCTCCTCGTCACCACCGGCTCGCAGCAGGCACTGTCGCTCCTCGCCACCGCCCTGCTCGAACCCGGCGACACCGTCCTCGTCGAGAGCCCCTGCTACCTGGCCGCACTCCAGGCCTTCGGCTTCGCGGGCGCCCGCGTGGTCGCCGTGCCCGGCGACGAGGACGGCATCGACCCCGAGGCGCTGGAGGAGCTGGTGCTGCGCGAGCGCCCCAAGCTGCTCTACACCGTCCCCACCTTCCAGAACCCGACCGGCCGCACCCTGCCCGCCGCCCGCCGGGCCGCCGTGGCCGAGGTCGCGGGCCGGTGCGGGCTGTGGATCGTCGAGGACGACCCGTACGGCGAGCTGCGCTTCGAGGGCGAGCGGGTGCCGTGGATCGCCTCCTGCGACGACGCCCGGGACCGGACCGTGCTGCTGGGTTCCTTCTCCAAGGTCATGGCACCCGGCCTACGTCTGGGCTGGCTGCGGGCGCCCGCCGGACTGCGCCGGGCGTGCGCGGTCGCCAAGCAGGCCGCCGACCTGCACACCCCGACCGTCAACCAGCTCGCCGCCGCCCGCTACCTCGCCGACCGGGATCTGGACGCCCACGTCGCGCGCGTCGCCGCGGTCTACGGCGCACGCCGGGACGCCATGCTCGCGGGCCTGCCGGACGCGCTGCCGGCGGGGTCGGTGTGGACGCGACCCGAGGGCGGCATGTTCCTGTGGGCGCGCCTGCCGGAGGGGTACGACACCACCGCCCTGCTCCCCGGGGTGGTCCGGCACGACGTGGCGTACGTCCCCGGCGCTCCCTTCCATGCCGGTGAGCCCGACCGCGCCACCCTGCGGCTGTGCTTCGTCACGCAGACGCCGGACGAGATCGCGGAGGGGCTGCGGAGGCTGGGGGAGGGGCTGCGGTAGGGGCGCTGGGAGGGCTTCGGGAAGGGCTCCGGGAGGCGCAGGTCTTCCCCCCTCTCCTGGTCCCAGGCCCGGGAACCGAGGCGGGGCGGTGGTGACCACGGACCTGCCCACGCGCGCGCCTCGACGCACTCCCGTTCGCCGTCGGCCGCTGCGGGCGGGCCGGAAGCAGGCCCGGAGGACGGCTCCGGGACGGGCGGCGGTCATGACGGTGTAGACGTACGACTCCGCGTCGACCTCGTCCGCGATCTCGGCCCGGCGGGTCGGGCCGCCCGCCGTCATCGTCAGTCGGTCGCCGACGAGTGTCCCCACATCCGCCAGTCCTGCCACCGACAGGTCCTCCACTGCGATCCCTTGGTTCTCGGAGATCAGCTTCGTGGAGAGCTGGTGGTGGAACGCGCGGCGTGCGTCGGCGACCTTGGCGTGGGCGCGGGCGACCTTCAGGCGGGCCTTGGTGCGGTTCTTGCTCCCTTTCTGTTTGCGGGACAGCTCCCGCTGGGCCTTCTTCAGCTTCTTCTCCGCGCGCCGCGGAAAGCGCGGGGAGCCGATCTACGTGCCGTCGGACAGGACCGCGAAGTGGGTCAGGCCGAGATCGATGCCGACGGTGCGGTCGGTTTCAGGCATCCGTGCCTGGTCGGCTGCGGGGTCGGTGTCGATGACGAAGGAGGCGAAGTACCGCCCGGCCGCGTCCTTGATGAGGGTGACGGAGGTGGGAGCGGTGGGCAGCGTGCGGGGCCGTCTCACCTTCGGGAACGGCAGCTCGGCCTTGCGGGCGTCCTCGCGGGCACGGACCGCGTCGTTGAACACGACACGTGCGCATCCGAACGCCTTCGCCAGCGCGGTCTGCTGGCCGGTGTCCGGGTACAACCTGAAGGCGTACCGAAGCTGCATACGAAGACCGTACGAACAGGCCACGCCAGCCGTAACCGGGAACACTCGTTCCCCACCTCACCCCGCCGGTGACAGCCCTGCCCGGCTCCGCCGGAACGCCACTGCGTCGCTCCGCGCCGCAGTCACGAGATTCGCTTCACCACTGGGAGGGCGCCCGATGCACTGCGAATAGACCTTGGTAGCGCAGCTCCACCCGGGCGCCGGTGGTGGTGCGGTGCGTGGTGAGGGACCGCTCGAACAGCCGCGGCCCGTCCTCACCTCGGGGGAGAGGACGGGCCGCGTGGCGTGTGCCGTGGCCGGCCGGCAGGCGTCAGAGCCGCTCGGGCGTCCTGATGCCCAGCAGGGCCATGCCCTGGTGCAGCGTGCGGGCCGTGAGGTCGCACAGGAACAGGCGGTTCTCCGCGACCTCCCGCGGGGGCGCCGGCTTGATCACCGGGCACTTGTCGTAGAAGGACGTGTAGAGGGACGCCAACTGGTACAGGTACGCGGTCAGCTTGTGCGGGGCGTACTCCGCGGCCGCCTCGAAGACCGTGTCCCCGAACGCGTCCAGGTGCAGGCCCAGCGCGCGCTCCGCCTCGTGCAGCTCCAGCTCCGGGTGAGCGGCGGGGCGGACCTCGCCGGCCTTGCGGAGGATGGACTGGATACGGGCGTAGGCGTACTGGAGGTACACGCTGGTGTCGCCGTTGAGCGAGACCATCTGGTCCAGGTCGAACTTGTAGTCGCGGCTCGGCGACGTCGACAGGTCCGCGTACTTCACGGCGCCGATGCCGACCTGCCCGGCCCGCTCCTGGATCTCGTCCTCGGTGAGGTCCCGCGCCTTCTCCCGTACGACCTGCGCGGCACGCTGTACCGCCTCGTCCAGCAGGTCCTCCAGCCGCACGGTCTCGCCCGCGCGCGTCTTGAAGGGCTTGCCGTCCGCGCCGAGCACCGTGCCGTAGGCCATGTTGTGCGCGGTGACGTCGTCGCCGAGCCAGCCGGCCCGGCGGGCCGTCTCGAAGACCATCCTGAAGTGGAGCGACTGGCGTACGTCGACGACGTACAGCAGGGTGCTCGCGTGCAGGTCGAGGACGCGGCCCCGGATCGCGGTCAGGTCGGACGCCGCGTAGCCGAAGCCGCCGTCGGCCTTCTGCACGATCAGCGGGACCGGCTGGTCGTCCTTGCCGCGGATTTCGTCGAAGAACACCACGAGCGCGCCCTCGGAGCGGACCGCGACGCCCATCTCCTCCAGGAGGCGGGCGGTCTCGGGCATGCCCTCGTTGTACGCGGACTCGCCGACGATCTCCTCGTCGCGGATCTCCATGTCGAGCTTCTCGAAGACGGAGTAGAAGTAGACCTTCGACTCGTCCACGAACCGCTGCCACAGTTCGAGCGTCTCCTTGTCACCGGACTGGAGGGCGACGACCCGCCTGCGGGCCCGGTCCTTGAACTCCTCGTCCGAGTCGAAGACCGCGCGCGACGCCTTGTACACCCGGTTCAGGTTGCTCATGGCCTGCTCGCCGTCGACGTCGGCCGCGGGGGCCAGCTCGCCGGGGTGCTCGAACAGGTACTGGATGAGCATGCCGAACTGGGTGCCCCAGTCGCCGATGTGGTGGCGGCCGATGGTCTTCTCGCCGGTGAAGTCGATCATGGAGCGCAGGGCGTCGCCGATCACCGCCGAACGCAGGTGGCCGACGTGCATCTCCTTCGCCACGTTCGGCTGGGCGTAGTCGATGACCGTGACGCCCGGGTTCTCCTTCAGCGGCACGCCGAGGCGCTCGCCGTCCGCGTGCCGGGCGGCGAGGTTCTCGGTGATGGCCCGGTCGCCGATCGTGATGTTGAGGAAGCCGGGCCCGGAGACCTCGACGTCCTTGACCAGATCGCCGGTGACGATGTGCGAGACGACCTCGGCGGCCAGCTCGCGCGGGTTCGCCTTCGCCTTCTTGGCCAGGGCGAGGATGCCGTTGGCCTGGTAGTCCGCCCGGTCGCTTCGTCGCAGCAGCGGGTCCGCGCCGGCCGCTTCGGGCCGGGTGGCCGTCAGGGCGGACGCGAGGTGCTGCTGGACGGAGTCGCTGAGGGACGTGACCGAGGCCATGGAGTGGTTCGCCGTTCTGCTCGGGGTTCCGGGAGTGAGGCTTTGAGTAGCTACGGGAACCGAGTATCCCACGCGGTGAAAAGCGGTTTTCGCGGATGCGGGCCGGGCTGGGAGAATGGAGCGGTCAGCCGTGCGACCGTACCGGCTGCCCGAGTCAGAAAGAAGGACGTGCCGATCGTGGCTCAGAGCACAGAGACCACCGACTGGGTCTCCCGTTTCGCGGACGAGGTCATCGCCGAGTCGGAGCGCCGTGCCCCGGGCAAACCTGTGGTCGTCGCGTCCGGGCTCTCCCCGTCCGGCCCCATCCACCTGGGCAACCTGCGCGAGGTCATGACCCCGCACCTGGTCGCCGACGAGGTGCGCCGCCGCGGCCACCAGGTCCGGCACCTGATCTCCTGGGACGACTACGACCGGTACCGCAAGGTGCCGGCCGGTATCGCCGGGGTGGACGGGACGTGGGCCGAGCACATCGGCAAGCCGCTGACCTCCGTCCCGGCCCCGGACGGCTCCCCGTACCCGAACTGGGCGGAGCACTTCAGGGCCGCGATGGTCGCCTCGCTCGCCGAGATGGGCGTGGAGTTCGACGGGATCAGTCAGACCGAGCAGTACACCTCCGGTGTCTACCGCGAGCAGATCCTGCACGCCATGAGGCACCGGCGGGACATCGACGCGATCCTCGCCCAGTACCGCACGAAGAAGGCTCCGGCGAAGAAGTCGCAGAAGCCCGTGGACGAGGCCGAGGTGGAGGCCGCCGAGGGCTCCGGCGCCGCCGCCGAGGACGACGGCAGCTCCGGCTCCGCCGGGTACTTCCCGTACAAGCCCTACTGCGGCAACTGCGAGAAGGACCTGACCACGGTCACCGCGTACGACGACGACTCGACCGAGCTCACCTACGCCTGCACGGCGTGCGGCTTCTCCGAGACGGTCCGGCTCAGCGAGTTCAACCGCGGCAAGCTGGTCTGGAAGGTCGACTGGCCGATGCGCTGGGCGTACGAGGGGGTCGTCTTCGAGCCCAGCGGCGTGGACCACTCCTCTCCCGGGTCGTCGTTCCAGGTCGGCGGGCAGATCGTCGGGATCTTCGACGGCGAGCAGCCGATCGGCCCGATGTACGCCTTCGTCGGCATCAGCGGCATGGCCAAGATGTCCTCGTCCAAGGGCGGGGTGCCCACCCCGGCCGACGCGCTGGAGATCATGGAGCCGCAGCTGCTGCGCTGGCTGTACGCCCGCCGCCGGCCCAACCAGGCCTTCAAGATCGCCTTCGACCAGGAGATCCAGCGGCTCTACGACGAGTGGGACCGCCTCGACGCCAAGGTCGCCGACGGCAGCGCGCTGCCCGCCGACGTCGCCGCCCACGCGCGCGCCGTCGGCACGGCCGCCGGTGAGCTGCCGAGGACGCCCAGGCCGCTGCCGTACCGCACGCTCGCGTCGGTGGCCGACATCACCGCCGGACACGAGGACCAGACCCTGCGCATCCTCAGCGAGCTCGACCCGGCGAACCCGCTGCGGACCCTGGACGAGGCCCGGCCGCGCTACGACAAGGCCGAGGCGTGGATCAACACCCACGTCCCCGCCGACCAGCGCACCATCGTGCGCGACGAGCCGGACGCCGAGCTGCTGAAGTCCCTCGACGAGCAGGGCCGGCAGTCCCTGCGGCTGCTGCTCGACGGGCTCGCCGACCACTGGTCGCTCGACGGTCTCACCCACCACGTCTACGGCGTGCCCAAGGTCCAGGCCGGCTTCCCCGCCGACGCCACGGCCAAGGAGCTGCCGCCGGAGATCAAGACCGCCCAGCGGTCGTTCTTCGCGCTGCTCTACCACCTGCTCGTCGGCCGCGACACCGGCCCGCGGCTGCCCACGCTGCTGCTCGCGGTCGGGCAGGAGCGGGTGCGGACCCTGCTCGGGGAGTAGGACCGGCCCGTACGGCGAAGGGGGCGCCCGGTGGTGAACACCGGCCGCCCCTTCGTCGTACTCGCTCACCGCTGGTCAGGCGATGTGCTCCTCCTCCAGCTCCGCGCTGTGCCGGTTGGTGAAACGGCTCACCAGCCGCTTGGCCTCGGGGTCGGCGAGCGGTGTGCCGAACGTCGCCTCCACGTTGTCGCCGAACTGGCGGGGTGTCGGGTAGCTGCCGTTGATCGACTGCTTGAAGACCTGGTAGTAGGCGTCCTCGTCCGGGTCCCGGGACGGGGGCTCCGGACGGGGTTCCGGATGGGGTGTGGGACGGGCTTCCGGATGGGGTTCGGGACGGGCTTCCGGACGTGCTTCCGGGTGGCCGCCGCCCTCCCCCAGCTCGCGGGTGCGGCCCGGGACGACCGGTATCGGGAAAGCGCCGGTCTCCTCCGGCGACGGTTCCTGGAGCGGGGGCTCTTCCTCGTACTGGTCCCGGTACTGGTCGGCCCGCCGCTGCTCCTCGTACCAGTCGGCGTACTGCTCGGCCGGGTCGTAGGCGGGGTCGTAGCCGCCCTGGTAGTCGATCTGGCGGGGAGTGTTGAACCAGGGGCTCTGCTCGGGCCCGGCCTCCACGCCCGTTGTCTTGTGCGCCGCGTCGTCCGCCTCCGGCGGTCGCCGGCCCGCGTCGGGCGCCTTGACCAGTTCCGGTCGCTGCCTCGCCGCGGGCGCCGCATGCGGAGCAGTGCCTTGTGGCCCCGCCCCCTGCGTTCCGGTGTCCTGCGGGTCGGACGCCTCCGGACGGGGCGCCGGCGGCAGCAGGGCCGGCTCGATGCCCGCCGCCGCCAGGCCGGCCGGGGCGGTCTGCGCCAGGGGGACGCCGTAGCGGGCCAGGCGCAGCGGCATCAGGGACTCGACGGGGGCCTTGCGGCGCCAGCCGCGGCCGAAGCGGGAACGCAGCCGGGCCTGGTACACCAGGCGCTCCTGCTCCAGCTTGATGACCTGCTCGTAGGAGCGCAGCTCCCACAGCTTCATCCGGCGCCACAGCAGGAAGGTCGGCCCCGGCGAGAGCAGCCACCGGGTGAGGCGGACGCCCTCCATGTGCTTGTCGGCGGTGATGTCGGCGATCCGGCCGATCGCGTGCCGGGCGGCCTCGACGGACACCACGAACAGGATCGGGATCACCCCGTGCATGCCCACGCCCAGCGGGTCGGGCCACGCCGCCGCGCCGTTGAACGCGATCGTCGCCGCCGTCAGCAACCAGGCCGTCTGCCGCAGCAGCGGGAAGGGGATGCGGATCCACGTCAGCAGCAGGTCCAGGGACAGCAGCACGCAGATGCCCGCGTCGATGCCGATCGGGAAGACGTAGCTGAAGTTCCCGAAGCCCTTCTGCAGCGCCAGTTCCCGCACCGCCGCGTAGGAACCCGCGAAACCGATCCCGGCGATGATGACGGCGCCGAAGACGACCATGCCGATGAGAACGCGATGCGTTCGTGTCAGCTCCAGTGGCGCGGCCACCCGTACTCCCCTCCCAGTGCCTGTTGTTGCGCGCAACAGAGTGGCACATGTGTGTGGGGGGCCGGGTGGCCGGTGGGTCGGTACGGCTCGTCAGTCCGACTTCGACGACGACTTGGAGGACGACTTGGAGTCCGAACCGGACTCCGAATCAAGCTTCGAGCCGGACCCCGAGCCGGACCCCGAGCCGGACGACGCCGACGAGCCGCTCGACGAACCGCCGCCGGTGCCGCCGCCGTTGGTTTTCTTCACCGAGGCCACCGCCTCCTTGGCCGCCTTCTGCGCGTCCTTGACCAGGTCGTCGGCGTCCGGCGACTTGTCGCCGGCCAGACCCGCGCCGTTGAAGTCGACAGTGACGACGACGTTCTCGACGCGCGTCACCACCGTCTGCTGCTTGAAGGTGCCTTCCTTCTTCTTCAGGTCGTAGCGCACCGCCGTCGCCTCGTCGCCCGTCCCGGAGACCGGCTCGGACTTGAGGTTTTTCGCGCCGTCCACCCCGCCGACGTCCTTGACCTGCTTCTGGTAGTACTCCCGCGCCAGCTTGTCGCCCTCGCCACGCGTCACGTCCGACTCGAAACGCAGCATCGACACGCTCAGCCAGCGGAACTGGGAGCCCTTCACGCCGTTGTCGTCCAGGCTGTCCCAGGAGCAACCGGCGCGCATCGCCGTGTCGTTGGAGGCGCCCTCCTTGCCCGAGTCGGCCTTCGGCACCAGGTCGTCCAGCGTCTTCTTCGACAGCACCGAACACGGCTCCGGAAGCTTCCCGTACGCCGCCGCACGCACCGTCGGGGAGGGGCTCGCGGACTTGGAGGCGGCGGACTTCTCCGCGGCCTCGTCCTTGCCGTCGTCGGAGCCGGAGTCCGAGGAGCAGCCGGCCGCCACCAGCATCACGGGGACTGCGGCCACGCCGACAAGGACGCGGGTGAGTCGCTTCGCCTGCTGGTTTCGCTGGTCACGCTGGGCTCGTCGCTGCATGGTTCCTTCACTCATGGCACTTGTGGTTCCTGCGGTCGGAACGGGTCCGGGGGTCACGGTACGCGTTGGGAAAACCGTGCGGCCCGCTCCGGGCGCTTCGCACACGGGGCCGGCAAGGCTCAACCGCTCAGTGAGTCCGCCAGCCGGGAAGCCAGGTTCCGCGCCATGTCCTGCATCTCCTCGCTGTCCGGCACGACTCCGAGCATCGCCGACTGCTCCGCGTACTCGATGGTCACCATGACGTTCGACGTGCGGAACGCCACAGTCACCGTGCGCCGCTTCGCCGTCGAACCGGAGCTGCTCAGCGCGTCGTCCACGAACGCCTCGTCGCCCAGGTCGTCGAGGAGCCGGGGCTGGAGGTCGGCGGGCGTGGCACTGGCGGACGGGCTCGACGAGGGGTCGGCGGAGGAGGACGCGGGGCCCGAGGCCGACGAGGAGGGCGTGCCGCCCGGAGTGTCGGACTCCGGGCCCCCGGACGTCTCCTCGGACGAGGGGGCGCCGGACGGGGGCCCGGAGTCCGACGCGGAGTCCGACGCGGAGTCCGACGCGGAGTCCGAGGCGGAGTCCGAGGCGACCGGCTCGGGCAGGTCTGCCGCCTCCACCTGCTCCGCGAAAAGCTCCTCGGCCTCGCTGTCGTCGCTCACGGCGGTGTCGTACGACACCACCCGCTCGAAGTCGACGAAGAGGTGGTTGGTCGCGTCCGCCGACTCCACCTTCCAGCGGCAGCCGACCTTCCGGTCGGTGTCGTACGCGAGTGTCGGCTCGCCCGCGTACGCCTTGTCGCGCTGCTCCTCGTCCGCGATCTCCTCGAGGCCGGGCAGGAGCGCGCCGAGCGACTTGTCGTCGACCGCGCCGCACGGCTCCGGAAGGGTGCGGTACTTGCCGGGCTCGGCCGCCTCGGTCGCGACGCCGGACTGTCCCGGGTTGGAGTCGTCCGCCGTGGCGCCGTCGCCCGAGCCGCCGGTGCAGCCGGCCAGCACCGCCGCCAGGAGGGCGGCGACGCCGGGTACATAGGCCTTCCGCTGCACGGTGCGGCTCCTCTCGCCGGTGTGGCGTGTGGTCGGTACTCCAGTGTCCCCGCTGGTTATTCGCTTGCCGTACGGGGGCGCTCCCTGCAGACAATGTGTATCGCACGCGCTGCCGTGAACGCCGGTCCGCCGTCCCTTTGGCTGACCTTGGCGCCGGTTTTGCGCTTCGAGGCTTCTGTTTGTTTCCGGGGGAATGAGGACGATATGTCGTACGTGGAAATGCCGGGCGCGAAGGTGCCGATCCGGATGTGGACCGACCCGGCGACGGTCGAGGACGTGGCACTCCAGCAGTTGCGCAACGTCGCGACCCTGCCGTGGATCAAGGGCCTGGCGGTCATGCCGGACGTGCACTACGGCAAGGGTGCGACGGTCGGGTCGGTCATCGCGATGCAGGGCGCCGTGTGCCCGGCGGCGGTGGGTGTGGACATCGGCTGCGGGATGTCGGCGGTGAAGACCTCCCTGACGGCGAACGACCTGCCGGGCGACCTGTCGCGGCTGCGCTCGAAGATCGAGCAGGCGATTCCGGTGGGGCGCGGGATGCACGACAGTCCCGTCGAGCCGGGGCGCTTCCACGGACTGGCGACCGCGGGGTGGGACGACTTCTGGGGGCGGTTCGACGGGGTCGCGGAGGCGGTCAAGTTCCGGCGGGAGCGGGCGACCAAGCAGATGGGTTCGCTCGGCGCCGGGAATCATTTTGTTGAGCTATGTGTTGACATGTCCGATTCAGTCTGGCTCATGCTCCACTCCGGTTCCCGCAACATCGGTAAGGAACTGGCCGAGCATCACATCGGCGTCGCCCAGAAGCTCCCGCACAACCAGGGTCTGATCGACCGCGACCTCGCCGTGTTCGTCGCGGACACCCCGCAGATGGCGGCGTACCGCAACGACCTGTTCTGGGCCCAGGAGTACGCGAAGTACAACCGCACTCTCATGATGGCGCTCTTCAAGGACGTGGTCCGCAAGGAGTTCAAGAAGGCGAAGCCGGCCTTCGAGCCGGAGATCAGCGCGCACCACAACTACGTGGCCGAGGAGCGGTACGAGGGGATGGACCTGCTCGTCACCCGCAAGGGCGCGATCCGGGCCGGTTCCGGTGAGTACGGGATCATCCCCGGTTCCATGGGCACGGGGTCGTACGTCGTGAAGGGCCTCGGGAACGCCAAGTCCTTCAACTCCGCCTCCCACGGCGCCGGGCGGCGAATGAGCCGGAACGCGGCCAAGCGACGCTTCTCCACGAAGGACCTGGAGGAGCAGACGCGGGGCGTGGAGTGCCGCAAGGACTCGGGTGTCGTGGACGAGATCCCGGGTGCCTACAAGCCGATCGACCGGGTCATCGACCAGCAGCGCGACCTCGTGGAGGTTGTGGCGAAGCTCAAGCAGGTCGTCTGTGTGAAGGGCTGAGCACGTCAGTGCCCCGTGACCTGGGCGAGTGGTCACGGGGCACTGCTCTTCGGCCTACGCGGTATGCCGAGCGGCGAATCTGACGAACTCCGTCCACGCCGTCGGCGTCGGGTTGACCATCGGGCCTGCCTTGTCCTTCGAGTCGCGGACGTGCAGAACGCCGAGCCAGGAGGCGACCTCGACGCACTCGCCGCCCGACCCCGTGCTGTAGCTGCTCTTGAACCAAGCCGACTCAGCAACTCCCCCGCGAAGGCGGACGCCTTCGCAACCGCCCCGGCCCACCCGGACCTTCGCGACGCGGTTCACGTCGACCCCGCGCGGCGCCCGCCTCGCCCGTCGGCTGGTCTCGCACCGCCTGGACGCCTGGGGTCACCCGTACGCCTCACACCTGAACGAGACGGTCACGCTGATCGCCGCGGAACTCACCACCAACGCCGTCCGCCACGGCCACGTACCGGGTCGGGACTTTCACCTCCGCCTCACAGAGGCCGAGGACACTGTGCGGATCGAGGTCACGGACACCCGCACCGAGAGGCGGCCCGTCCCCGGGACGCCGGACCCGGAGGGGGAGTCGGGCCGGGGCCTGCTCCTGGTCGACGCCATGGCGGGCGACTGGGGCGTGACCGCACGGCCCACCGGTCCCGGCAAGACCGTGTGGGCCGAGTGCGCCGTGTCGGACCGGTCGCCGTGCGTCAGCCCTCCCGGTGCACCTTCGTGTTCGAGGCCTGGGCGCGGGGGCGGACGACCAGGAGGTCGATGTTGACGTGGGCGGGGCGGGTGACCGCCCAGGTGATGGTGTCGGCGACGTCGTCGGCGCTCAGGGGGGCGGCCACGCCCTGGTAGACCTTGGCCGCCTTGTCCTGGTCGCCGCCGAAGCGGGTCAGGGCGAACTCGTCGGTCTTCACCATGCCCGGCGCGATCTCGACGACGCGGACCGGGCGACCGACGATCTCCAGGCGGAGGGTCTCGGCGAGGACGTGTTCGCCGTGCTTGGCGGCGACGTAGCCCGCGCCGCCCTCGTAGGTGGACAGGGCGGCGGTCGAGGAGACGACGACGATCGTGCCGTCGCCGCTCGCCTCCAGCCCGGGGAGCAGGGCCTGGGTGAGGTTGAGGGTGCCGATGACGTTCGTCTCGTACATGCGGCGCCAGTCGTCCGGGTCGCCGGTGGCCACCGGGTCGGCGCCGAGCGCGCCGCCCGCGTTGTTGACGAGGACGCCGACCGCCTTGAACGCGGTCGCGAACTCGTCGACCGCCGCGCGGTCGGTGACGTCCAGCGGGTACGCCGTCGCCTTGTGGCCCGCCGCCTGGATCTCCTCCGCGAGCGCCTCGATACGGTCCTTGCGGCGGGCGGTGAGTACGACGCGGTAGCCGGCCGCGGCGAGCTGCCGGGCCGTGGCTGCGCCGATGCCGCTGCTCGCACCTGTGACGACGGCGATGCGGGAGGCGGCGGACGGGGCGGCTGCGGGGGCCATGGGCTGCTCCTTGGTCGGTGTTGCCGGTCGTGGTCGGTGCTACCGGTCTTGGCCGGTGGTACCGGTCGCCGCCCAGCGTAGTCAGCCGCCGTTGCGGGGCGCCCACATGATCACGGCCATCCCGGCGAGGCAGACCAGGGCCCCGGTGATGTCCCAGCGGTCGGGTCGGTAGCCGTCCGCGACCATGCCCCACAGGATCGAGCCGGCCACGAAGATCCCGCCGTACGCGGCGAGGATGCGGCCGAAGTGGGCGTCGGGCTGGAAGGTGGCGACGAAGCCGTAGGCGCCGAGGGCGAGGACGCCCCCGGTGGCCCACAGCCAGCCGCGTTGTTCGCGTACGCCCTGCCAGACCAGCCAGGCTCCGCCGATCTCGAAGAGGGCGGCGACGACGAACAGGGCGGCGGAGCGGAGGACGAGCATGCGGGCAGCCTCGCACGGCGGGCCCGGGGCGGAACGCGGGGGCCGCAGGCGTGGCCGGAATAACGTCCGGCGGTCGACCGTTGGCGGTTATAGTTGAACGGTCAACAATTGGAGGTTGAGCGACCATGCAGTTCGGCATCTTCACCGTCGGCGACGTCACGCCGGACCCGACCACGGGGCGTACGCCGACCGAGCGTGAGCGGATCAAGGCCATGGTCGCCATCGCGCTGAAGGCCGAGGAGGTCGGGCTCGACGTCTTCGCGACCGGCGAGCACCACAACCCGCCCTTCGTGCCGTCCTCGCCGACCACGATGCTCGGCTACATCGCGGCGCGCACCGAGCGGCTGATCCTCTCCACCTCCACCACCCTCATCACCACCAACGACCCGGTGAAGATCGCGGAGGACTTCGCGATGCTCCAGCACTTGGCCGACGGCCGGACCGACCTGATGATGGGGCGCGGCAACACCGGGCCGGTCTACCCGTGGTTCGGCAAGGACATCCGCGAGGGCGTCAACCTCGCCGTCGAGAACTACGCCCTGCTGCACCGCCTGTGGCGCGAGGACGTCGTGAACTGGGAGGGCCGGTTCCGTACGCCGCTCCAGGGCTTCACGTCCACGCCCCGGCCGCTGGACGGCGTCGCGCCGTTCGTCTGGCACGGGTCGATCCGCTCGCCGGAGATCGCCGAGCAGGCCGCGTACTACGGCGACGGCTTCTTCCACAACAACATCTTCTGGCCCGCCGACCACACCAAGCGCATGGTCGAGCTGTACCGGAACCGCTACGCCCACTACGGCCACGGCACCCCCGAGCAGGCGATCGTCGGTCTCGGCGGCCAGGTGTTCATGCGGAGGAACTCGCAGGACGCGGTGCGTGAGTTCCGCCCGTACTTCGACGTCGCCCCGGTCTACGGGCACGGGCCGTCGTTGGAGGACTTCACCGAGCAGACGCCGCTGACCGTCGGCTCGCCGCAGCAGGTGATCGAGAAGACGCTGGCCTTCCGCGAGTACGCCGGTGACTACCAGCGCCAGCTGTTCCTGATGGACCACGCCGGGCTGCCCCTGAAGACCGTGCTGGAGCAGCTCGACCTGCTCGGCGAGGAGGTCGTACCGGTGCTGCGCGAGGAGTTCGCCAAGGACCGTCCGGCGGGCGTGCCGGACGCGCCGACCCACGCGTCCCTGCTGGCCGGCCGTAAGGACATCGCCACGACCGAGGAAGGAGTACGGGTATGAAGCTCGTCGTCGTCTCCGCGGGACTGGGCGTCCCGTCCTCCACCCGGCTGCTCGCCGACCGGCTGGCCGCCGCCACGGTCGCCGCTGCCGGTGCCCCACCGGCGTCCGCGGAGGTCCAGGTGGTCGAGGTGCGCGATCTCGCCGTGGAGATCGCCCACACCTTCACCAACGGCTTTCCGGGCCGGAAGCTGTCCGCCGCCTTCGAGTCGGTGGCGGCGGCCGACGGCCTGATCGTCGTCACGCCGGTGTTCTCGGCGTCGTACAGCGGGCTGTTCAAGTCGTTCTTCGACGCGCTGGGCGTGACCGACGCGGACGCCCTCGCCGGGAAGCCCGTGCTGATGGGCGCGACCGGCGGTACGGCCCGGCACTCGCTCGTCCTGGAGCACGCGATGCGTCCGCTCTTCGCGTACCTGAAGGCCGTCGTCGTACCGACCGGCGTCTACGCCGCCTCGGAGGACTGGGGCGCCGGGGGACTGGACGGGCGGATCGAGCGGGCGGCCGGGGAGCTGGCGGCGCTGGGGGCCGGGCTGTCGACGGCCGCGGGTCCGGGAGTGGAGCGTGGCGGGAAGCCGGGCGTGACGCCGGGCGCGGACGCCGACGGGATCGTGCCGTTCGAGGAGCGGCTCGCCGCGCTGCGGCCCGCAGGGTGAGATCTCGGTAAGAAGCCCGGCCGTCCGGTCAGGGGGCCCCTGGCCTTGGCAGACTGGACGCGTGCCCCGGACCGTTCTGCTCGCCGAAGACGACCGCGCCATCCGGCACGCCCTGGAGCGTGCCCTCACCCTGGAGGGGTACCGGGTCACCGCGGTCGCGGACGGCGCCGAGGCGCTGGCGCAGGCCCACCGGGGCCGGCCGGACGTCCTCGTGCTGGACGTGATGATGCCGGGCATGGACGGCCTCCAGGTCTGCCGGGCGCTGCGCGCGGAGGGCGACGCCACGCCGATCCTGATACTGACGGCGCTGGTGGAGACCGCCGAGCGGATCGCCGGTCTGGACGCGGGCGCCGACGACTACGTGGTGAAGCCCTTCGACGTCGAGGAGGTCTTCGCCCGGCTGCGCGCCCTGCTGCGCCGCACGGGCGGCAGCATGGGCGGCCGCGCGGAGGCGGGGCCGGACACCGCCTCCCCGTCGGCGGACGTGCCGCCCGCACCCGAGCCGGAAGAGCCGGGGAAACCGGGGGAGCCGCAGGACGGCGGCCGGTACCTGGCGGCGGCCGGGCTGCGCATGGACCCGCGGGCCCGCCGAGCCTGGCGGGACGGGCGCGAGCTGGAACTGACCCGCACCGAGTTCGAGCTGCTGGAGTTGCTGGTCCGCAACGCGGGCATCGTGCTCGACCACTCCACGATCTACGACCGCATCTGGGGCTACGACTTCGGGCCCGGCTCCAAGAACCTCGCCGTCTACGTCGGCTACCTGCGCCGCAAACTCGACCGGCCGGGGGCGCCGCAGCCGATCCAGACCGTGCGCGGGGTGGGTTACGTGCTGCGGGAGGACTGAGTGGGCCCCTCCCCGCTCGGGCGCCGGCCCCGGCTGCTGTCGCTGCGGACGACGTTCGCGGTGTCGTTCGCCACGGTCACCGCCGCGGTCACGCTCGTCGTCGGGGTGCTCTCGTACAGTGCCGCGGCCCGGCTGGTCCGGGTGGACCAGGAGTCGGTCTTCGACCAGGTCGTGCAGGACCTGCGCGCCGAGGTGCGGCTGCAACCGTTGTCGCCGGTCGACTTCGCCTCGTCCGCGCGCGGCCACGACATCGTGCGTCCGGCACGCACCGACGTACAGGTCCTCGGCCCGGACGGCGGAATCTTCGACCCGGCCGGTCCGCGACTGCCCGTCACCGACGCCGACCGGCGGGCCGCGGGTGCCGCCACCGCCGGGCGGATGGTCGAGCACGAGGACGTCGACGTCGGCCACGACGTCTTCCGGGTCGCGACCGTCGCCCTCGGCGGCGGCCGGGGCGCGGTGCAGGTGGCGCAGGAGTTCAGCGACACGGAGGATCTGCTGCGGGTGCTGCAGCGGCGGACGCTGGTCCTGATGGGCGCGGTGGTGACGGGTGCCGGGCTGTTCGGCTGGTGGCTGGCCCGGCGCATCACCCGGCGCCTGGTGGTCCTCACCTCCGCCGCCGAGAACGTGGCCCGCACCCGCCGGCTCGGCATCCAGGTACCGGTCACCGGCCCCGACGAGGTGGGCCGCCTCGGCCGCGCCTTCGACCTGATGCTGGGCCGTCTCGCCCAGTCGGAGGAGGACCAGCGGCGCCTGGTCCAGGACGCGGGCCACGAACTGCGGACACCGCTCACCTCGCTGCGGACGAACATCTCGCTGCTGCGCCGTGTCGACGAACTCCCGCCCGCCGCCCGCGAGGAACTGATCGCGGACCTCGGGCAGGAGGCCCGCGAGCTGACCGACCTGGTCAACGAACTGGTCGAGCTGGCGGCCGGCCAGTGGGCGGGGGAGCCTCCGCAGCCGGTCGACGTGGCGCGGATCGCGGACGACGTGGCGGCCGTGGCCCGGCGACGCAGTGGGCGGGAGATCGGCGTACGCGCCCGCGGGACGACGACGGTGGAGGGCCGGCCCGTCATGCTGACCCGCGCGATCTCCAACCTGGTCGAGAACGCCGCGAAGTTCGCCCCCCGGGGCAGCGGTCCCATCGAGGTCGTCGTCGCCGGGGCCGCTCTCGCGGGGACGGTCCGCGTCGAGGTCCTCGACCGGGGCCCCGGCATCCGTGACGCCGACCTGGCCCGTGTCTTCGACCGCTTCTACCGCGCCGCCGACGCCCGCTCCCGGCCCGGATCGGGCCTGGGCCTGTCCATCGTGCGGGAGGTGGCGCTGGCGCACGGGGGGACGCCGTTCGCGTACCGGCGGGACGGGGGCGGGTCGGTGATCGGGTTCACGGTGGTCGGGGCGGCCGCGGAGGACGAGCCGCTCAGCGACGCGCCGGGCGGCTGAGGCCGACGTACGCCCGCGGCACGGGCGGGCGGCGGTCCCATGCCGACGGGGCCCGTACTCACCAAGGCGCGGGTGAGTACGGGCCCCGTCCGGGAGCCGGGCGGTGTGAGCGCCTCAGGCGGTGGTCTTCGCAGACTCCTGCTCGTCGTCCCCGGGGTCCTCGCCGGCCTTGCGGGCGCGGACGTACTCCAGGAAGGTGTTGAGCTCGCGCTTGACGAGGGGCGCGAGGAGGTAGAGGCCGATGATGTTGATGACGGCGAGCGAGAAGAGGAAGGCGTCGGCCAGGTCGATCAGGGTCTGCAGTGTCAGCAGCGAACCCGCGACGGCGAAGAGGGTGTAGACGACCTTGTACGTCACCTCGCTGGCCCGGCTGCGGCCGAAGAGGTACGTCCACGACTTGAGGCCGTAGTAGCCCCAGGTCAGCACCGTGGAGATGGCGAACAGCAGCACCGCGACGGTGAGGACGTACGGGAACCAGGGCAGGACCGTCTCGAAGGCGTCGGAGGTGATCGTGACGCCGCCGATGCCCTCGTTCGTACGGGCCTCTTCCAAGCTGGCCGGGTTGGCGATGACGATGGTCAGCGCGGTCATGGTGCAGACGACGACGGTGTCGATGAACGGCTCCAGCAGCGCGACCAGGCCCTCACTCGCGGGGTGCTTGGTCTTGACCGCGGAGTGGGCGATCGGGGCGGAGCCGAGACCGGCCTCGTTGGAGAACGCGGCCCGCTTGAAGCCGATGATCAGCGCGCCGAGCACACCGCCGACGACCCCCTGCGGGTTGAACGCGCGCTCGACGATGGAGACCAGGGCGTCCGGCACGGCGGTGATGTTGACCAGGATCACGATCAGGCACGCGAGGATGTAGACGCCGGCCATGGCCGGTACGAGCCTGCTGGTTACGTTGGCGATGGAGCGGATGCCGCCGAGGAGCACGACGCCGACGATCGCGGCGACCAGGATGCCGAAGAACAGGGCGCCGGCGGAGGATCCGAGCGCGCCGTCCTCGCCGCCGGCGACCGAGACCAGCTGCGCGTAGGACTGGTTGACCTGGAAGAGGTTGCCGCCGAAGAGGCCGAAGAACAGGATCAGGAAGGACGCGAGGACCGCGAGGACCTTGCCGAGGGTCTTGCCGTTCTTGCCGAAGCGTTCGGCCAGGCCCTTGGGCAGGTAGTGCATCGGGCCACCGGAGACGGTTCCGTCGGCGTGCACCTCGCGGTACTTCACGCCGAGGGTGACCTCGACGAACTTGGTGGCCATGCCGAGCAGGCCGCACAGGATCATCCAGAACGTGGCACCGGCGCCGCCGATGGAGACGGCGACGGCCACGCCGGCGATGTTGCCGAGGCCGACGGTGCCGGAGACGGCGGCGGTCAGTGCCTGGAAGTGGTTGACCTCGCCGACCGACCCCTTCTCGTCGTACTTCCCCCGCACCACGTCGACGGCGAGTTTGAACTTGCGGACCTGGATGAGTCCGAACCAGCTGGTGAAGACCAGGCCTGCGACGACGAGCCAGGCGACGATGAGAGGCAGGTCGGCCTCGCCGACGGGAACGGTGTAGAAGACCACCTCCCCCAGCCACTCGGCTATGGGTTCGAAGAATTCGCTGACTGCTTCGTCGACGGACTGGGTGACGGAGTCGAGTGACACGGTGACTACCTCGATGACGCGGGGTTGGCGGGTGGGGCGTCTCGCCTGGGTGAGCGGTCTGTCTCTGCGCGAACGTCGTTGTCCGATGGGTGAACCCGTGCGCACGGCGCGGTTTCGGACCGTGATTCTCCTGGGCCGTGGTGCGAGTGCGGGCCTGCCCTCCGCAGTACGGCAGCCGACCGGGCCACCTGCGGAGTTGCGCTGTTCTACCACGTCTTTGCCGAACTTTTAGTGACGTATCTCACGTGACGAATCGTGACCAGCGAAGGTGCCGAGCGGTGAGATCGGACCGTTATTCGGACGCCGGATGCGTGGCGTGTGCACGCATCCGGTCGGGCGGTCTTGACGCCTTCTTGACGGTGACCGGCATGGAGGGTTGGGCGAAGACTGCCGGAAATCGGCAATGCGGTGAGCGCTCCTCATCGGCAGGATGAAGGTGAGGGGGAGCACGGATCCGGGTCCCGATGCCGGACACCGGCAGTTGGCGGCATCGGGACCCGGAGGTGCCGGTTCCGGCGCGGGTCGATCTCTGCTTCTCCGAGCCCGAGGGGGCTCGTCCTCCCGACCGCCAAGGACGTTGCTGATGAATCCCATGATCGTGGGCGTGGCCGTGCTCGTCGTCCTCTGCCTGCTCGCACTGCTCGCCGTCTCCCGGCTGTTCCGCAAGGTGGAGCAGGGCAAGGCGCTCATCGTCTCCAAGATGCGCAAGGTCGACGTGACCTTCACCGGGCAGGTCGTCCTGCCGGTGCTGCACCGGGCCGAGGTGATGGACATCTCCGTCAAGGCCATCGAGATCACCCGGGCCGGCAAGGAAGGCCTGATCTGCCGGGACAACATCCGCGCGGACATCCGCATCTCGTTCTTCGTCAAGGTCAACAAGACCGTCGAGGACGTCGTCAAGGTCGCGCAGGCGGTCGGCACGGCGCGGGCGAGCGACCGGAACACCCTGCAGGAGCTCTTCCACGCGAAGTTCTCCGAGGCGCTGAAGACCGTCGGCAAGCAGATGGACTTCACCGACCTCTACACCAAGCGTGAGGAGCTGCGGTACCGGATCATCGAGGTCATCGGTGTCGACCTCAGCGGATACCACCTCGAGGACGCGGCGATCGACTACCTGGAGCAGACGCCGCTGACCCAGCTCGACCCGGCCAACGTCCTGGACGCGCAGGGCATCCGGAAGATCACCGAGCTGACGGCCGTGGAGCACGTGCGCACCAACGAGGCCCAGCGCACCGAGGAGAAGGAGATCACCCGCCAGAACGTCGACGCCCGGGAGGCGATCCTGGAGCTGGAGCGCCGGCAGGTTGACGCCGAGACCAAGCAGAAGCGGGAGATCGAGACCGTACGGGCCCGCGAGGAGGCCGAGACCGCGCGGGTGGTGGAGGAGGAGCGGCTGCGCGCGCAGGGCGCCTTCCTGCGCACGGAGGAGCAGCTCGGCGTCCAGCGCGAGAACCAGGCCCGCGAGGTCGCCGTCGCCGCGAAGAACCGCGAACGGGTCATCGCCATCGAGAGCGAGCGCATCGAGAAGGACCGGCTCCTCGAGGTCATCGCGCGGGAGCGGGAGACCGAGCTGACCCGGATCGCGGCCTCCAAGGAGGTCGAGGCGGAGAAGCGGGACATCGCCGAGGTCATCCGGGAGCGGGTCGCCGTGGACCGTACGGTCGCCGAGCAGGAGGAGTCCATCAAGAAGCTGCGCGCGGTGGAGGAGGCGGAGCGCGACCGGCAGACCGTGATCATCGCCGCCGAGGCCCAGGCGCAGGAGAGGCTGGTCAAGGACATCAAGGCGGCGGAGGCCGCCGAGCAGGCCGCCACCCACCGCGCGGCCGAGGAACTGACCCTGGCCGAAGCCCGGTTGAAGAGCGCCGACCTCGACGCGCAGGCCAAGCTGCGGCTCGCCGAGGCCATCCAGGCGGAGAGCGCGGCCCAGGGGCTGGCAGAGGTCCAGGTCCGCGACAAGGAGGCCGAGGTCATCGAGAAGGCCGGCCGTGCGGAGGCCGAGGCGGCCCAGGCGCGGATGCGTGCGGAGGCGGAGGGGGTCAGGGCCAAGGCGCTCGCCGAGGCGGAGGGCGTCGGCGAGAAGCTGAAGGCCGAGGCGGCCGGTCTGACGGAGAAGGCGGCGGCGATGGCGGCGCTCGACGAGGCGTCCCGCGGGCACGAGGAGTACCGGCTGCGGCTGGAGGCCGAGAAGGACATCCGGCTCGCCGGTCTGGACGTGCAGCGCCAGGTCGCCGAGGCGCAGGCCACGGTGCTGGCCACCGGCCTGGAGAACGCCGACATCAACATCGTCGGCGGCGAGTCGGTCTTCTTCGACCGGCTGATGTCGTCCATCGCGCTCGGCAAGAGCGTCGACGGCTTCGTCCAGCACTCCGAGACCGCCCAGGCCCTCGCGAAGCCGTACCTCGACGGTACGTCCAGTATCGCCGCGGACCTCGGCCGCGTCCTCGGCCCGGTCTCCACGGCCGACGTGCGGAACCTGACCGTGTCCGCCCTGCTGATGAAGCTGATGAAGTCGGGTGGCGCGCCCGCCGGCCAGGTGCAGAAGCTGCTCGAGAAGGCGGACGAACTGGGTATCGCCGACGCCTCGTTGGCGTCCCTCAACGGCAGCACCAAGGTCGCCTGAGCACCGTCGCGGAAAGGAACCCCATGGCAACCGGGGCGGACAGCAGCGCGCACGAGACGCCGGACACGGGCCCGCGCGCGACGCCGGGCGGTGGCCCGCGCGCAACTTCGGGCGGTGGCCCGCACGTGGCGTCGGCCGGTGGTACGCGCGCAACGCCGGGCGGCAGCCCGCACGATGCGCTGGACACGGGTACCTACGAGGTGCTGCGTGACCGGCTCGCCGCGCAGGCCGCCGAGCTCGCCCGGCGCTCCGAGGCGCTCAACACCCGCCGGGTCGAGGAGTTCGGCTCGGTCCGCCTCGAACTCACCGGCACCGAGCGGCTGCACACCGCCGGCGCCTGTGTTCCCGCCGACGTCGTGGCCGTCGGGGAGACGCTGCTCGTCGGCTACAACACGGCCCACGCGGCTCCCACGGCCCCGGCGGCCACCACGGCCGGCTCCGAGCCGGCCGTGGGCGACGTCTTCGCGCTGCACGGCCGCGACCTCGGCCGGCTCCCCGAGGACGCCGTGCCGGGCCTCCTCGACGACCCCGCCTTCGTCCGGGAGTTCGGAGCCCTGTACCGCTACTACCGGCAGGCCACGCTCATGCGGTTGCGCCGCGTCGAGGGCAGACTGCTCGCGGTCTTCCGGACCGGTGAGAAGGCCGACGACATCCGCGTACTGCGCTGGGCGCTCGACGACGGCGGACGGGCGTCCTTCCTGGACGCCCGGGGCGACCGGGACCACGTCCTGCCGCCCTCCCACGACCTCACATGGACCGGGGCGACCCGCGAGGACCACGTCCTCGGCCGTCACCCGCACGTCTCCGTCCGGGGCGAGGTATTCGTCGCGACCGTCGGAGGCGCGCTCACCGTCAAGGCGGAGAACGACACCGGGACGGGGGAGGGGATCCACAGCGAACCGGTCGTCGAGCCGCTGCAGTCCCTCGCCGACGCGGACATCGCCCACGCCCGGGTCGGCGCGCTGATCCTGCTGCGGATCCGTCCCTACAAGGAGGAGACCCACCGGTACCTGGTCTTCAACACGCTCACCCGGGAGGTGGTCCGCCGCGACGGCATCGGGCAGGCGTGCCGCCGCCTCCCCGACGACCAGGGCATCGTCTTCCCGGGGGGCCACTGCCTGGCCACCGGCGCCCACCGTACGTACGAACTCGACGTGAGCGGCCTGGAGTTCGAGCGCGAGGTGCGCTCGCCGAACGGCGAGGACGTCCTGTACGCGTTCCGGGCGTCTCAAGCCGCTCAAGCCGCTCAGGGGTCTCAGGGGTCTCAGGCGTTCGAAGCGTCTCGGAGATCCAGGACGTCCTCGGCGTCCCGGACCTCCCCGGCGTCCGGCGGGCCGGGACGCGTCCTGCTGCTGCCGTACAACCTGATCCGCAAGGAGGCCGCGACCCCGCTCTCCTGCCGGGGCTGGGCGCTGTCCGACGACGGCACGCTCACACTGCTGCGCACCGAGGACGGCGAGCCGGCCCGGGTGCACCCGGTCCAGCGGTGGTCCTCCCCGTACGTCTCGGACACCTACGCCGCCGCCCGGCCCGCCGGCAGCGGCCCGCTGGCCCGCATCGGCAACGCCGACCTCGTCCGGGGCATCTCCGACTGCCTCTCCGTGGCCCGTGCCGTCGCGGAGACCACCCCGACGAGCGAGGTGTACGAAGAGCTGGCCGCCGCCTGCGCCCGGGCCGCCGACGCCCACCACTGGCTGGGCGATCCGGAGGCCGGCGACCTCGCGGACCCGCTGGAGCGGGTACGGGAGACCGCCGAGCAGGTACTCGCCGAGTTCGAGAACGTGCAGGCCCTGACCCGGCAGGCCGCCGACGCGCTCGACGAGGCCGACGCGCGGCTCGCCGCGGTGGTGCGCCGGCTGCGCGGCGAGGCGCCGCGCGGGGCCGCCGCCTGGGTGACCGGGCTGGCCGAGCTGCGCCGGGCGCAGGGCCACCTGCTGACCCTCAGGGAGACCCGGTACACGGACACGGCCCGCGTCGACGAGCTCGCCGCCGGCGCCGAGGCCGACCTCGCGGCCTTCGGGCAGCGGGCCGTCACCCACCTGGCGCGCGAGGACGCCTTCGCCGGTCACCACGCGGACGTCGAGCGGCTCGTCGCGGACGCCGAGGCGATCGGCACCGCCGCCGAGGCCGCTCCCGTCGGGGCCCGCCTGGACGAGTTGGCGGAGGGGCTGGGCGCGGTGACCGAGGTCGTCGCCGGGCTCGACATCGCCGACGCCACCGTCCGCACCGCCATCCTGGAGCGCGTCGCCGAAGCCCTCGGCGGGGTCAACCGCGCCCGGGCGGTTCTCGGCACCCGCCACCGCGCCCTGCGCGACCAGGAGGGCCGCGCCGGGTTCGCCGCCGAGTTCGCGCTGCTCGGCCAGGCGGTCGCCGGCGCCCTCGCGGTGGCGGACAGCCCCGACGCCTGCGACGAGCAACTCACCCGCCTGCTGGTACAGGTGGAGAACCTGGAATCCCGGTTCGCCGACTTCGACGACTTCCTCGGCGAGCTCGCGGACAAGCGCGACGAGATCCACGAGACGCTCTCCGCGCGCAAGCAGTCCCTCGCCGACGCCCGCGCCCGCCGCGCCGAGCGCCTGGCGGACTCGGCGGCCCGCGTCCTGCGGACGGTCGTGCGCCGCGCCGCGACGCTCGCCGACCCGGACGCCGTCACCACCTTCTTCGCCTCCGACCCGATGCCCGCCAAGGTCCGCCGCACCGCCGGAGAACTCCGCGAACTCGGCTACCCGGTACGCGCGGACGAACTCGACGGCCGCCTCGACGCCGCCCGCCAGGAGGCGTCCCGCGCCCTGCGCGACCGCGCGGACCTGTACGCCGACGGGGGTCGCACCCTGCGCCTCGGCGGCCACCGCTTCGCGGTCAACACCCAGCCCCTCGACCTCACCCTCGTCCCGCACGGAGACGGCCTGGCCTTCGCCGTGACGGGAACCGACCACCGCTCACCGGTCACCGACCCGGACTTCGCCGCCACCCGCCCCTACTGGGACCGCCTGCTGCCGTCCGAGTCGCCCGACGTCTACCGCGCCGAACACCTCGCCGCCCGCCTGCTCGACGCCCACGGCCCGGCCGCCCTCGCGCAGACCGACGACCTGCCCGCCCTCGTACGGAGCGCGGCGGAGGAGGCGTACGACGAGGGCTACGAGCGGGGCGTCCACGACCACGACGCCACCCTGATCCTGACCGCCCTGCTGCGCCTGTACGACGCCGCCGGGCCGCTCTGCCACGAGCCCGCCGCCCGCGCCGCCGCCCAGCTGTTCTGGGCGCACGGCACGACGGCCGGGGCCCGGCAGGACTGGCGGCGGCGCGCGGTCTCCCTGACCCGCGCCCGGGACACGTTCGGGCTCGCGCCCGCCCTCGACGACCTGCGCCGGGAGCTGGCGGGGGCCGTCACCGCGGAGGCCACCGGCGGGAAGGGCGCAGGAGGGGCCCTCGGGGAGGTCACCGAAGAGGTCGCACAAGCCGCGGCCGCCTACCTCGTCGAGGAGCTCACCAGCGGCCCCGAAGGCTTCGTGCTCGGTGCCGGCACCCGCACCCTCCTGGACAAGTTCCGTCGCACGGTGGGCGGTCCGGCCTACGACGACGATCTCGCCGCCCTTGGCGACCCGGCCGCCCGCCGCCAGCTCGCCGAGGCGTGGCTCACCGCGTACACCGCGTCGACGGGCACGGACACCACGCCCGGCGACCTGGCCGAGGCGGTGGCCGCCGAACTCTGCCCGGATCTGCCCCGCTACCCGTGCGACGCCCCGCTGACGGAGACCGTACGGGGACTGCTCGGCAGCCACCCGCGCATCAGCGGCCGCGCACTCACGGTCCGTGTCGACGAGCTCCTCGCCCGTACCCGCGCGTTCCGCGCCCACGAGGTCCCCGGCCACCGCGCCTACCAGCGGTGCCGTGGCGCACTGGTGGCCGCGGAGCGGTCCCGGCTCCGCCTGGACGAGTTCCGTCCGCGCGTGATGACGGCCTTCGTGCGCAACCGGCTCATCGACGAGGTGTACCTCCCGCTGGTCGGCGACAGCCTCGCGAAGCAACTCGGCACCGTGGACGCCGCGCACCGCACCGGCACCGGTGGGCTGCTCCTCCTGGTCTCCCCGCCCGGCTACGGCAAGACGACGCTCATGGAGTACGTAGCCGACCGCCTCGGCCTCATGCTGGTGAAGATCAGCGGCCCGGCGCTGGGGCACGGCGTGACCTCGCTCGACCCGGCCGAGGCCCCGAACGCCACCGCCCGACAGGAGATCGAGAAGATCAACTTCGCGCTGGCGGCGGGTGGCAACACCCTCCTGTACCTGGACGACATCCAGCACACCTCGCCCGAGCTGCTCCAGAAGTTCATCCCGCTGTGCGACGCCACCCGCCGCGTCGACGGCGTACGGGACGGCCGGCCGCACACCTACGACCTGCGCGGGAAGCGCTTCGCCGTCTGCATGGCCGGCAATCCCTACACCGAGTCGGGCAGCCGCTTCCAGGTGCCCGACATGCTTGCCAACCGCGCCGACGTCTGGAACCTCGGCGACGTCCTGACGGGCAAGCGGCCCGCCTTCGAACTGAGCTTCGTCGAGAACGCCCTCACCGCCAACCCGGTCCTGGCCCCGCTCGCCGGCCGCGACCGCGCCGACCTCGACCTGCTGCTCCGCATCGCCGAGGACGACCCGACCGCCCGGACGGACCGGCTCGCCCACCCCTACGCCCCGGCCGAACTGGAACGCGTCCTCGCCGTCCTGCGCCACCTGCTCGCCGCCCGCGCGACGGTCCTCGCGGTGAACGCCGCGTACATCGCCTCCGCCGCCCAGTCGGACGGCACCCGCACCGAACCGCCCTTCCGGCTGCAGGGTTCGTACCGCAACATGAACAGGATCGCCCAGCGGATCCAGCCGGTCATGAACGACGCCGAGCTGTCGGCACTGATCGAGGACCACTACCGGGCCGAGGCCCAGACCCTCACCTCGGGCGCCGAGGCGAACCTGCTGAAGCTGGCGGAACTGCGCGGCACGCTCACCGCCTCACAGGCCGCGCGCTGGACGGGGTTGAAGGCCGCCCACCAGCGCGCCCAGGCGCTCGGCGGCCCGGAGGACGACCAGCTGACCCGTGCCGTCGCCGCCCTCGGCCTGCTCGCCGACCGGATCGCGGCCGTCGAGTCGGCGATCGACCGCGCCGTCGGCCCGCCGCACCGGACGGCCGGTGCGCACGCCCGGCACGACACCGGAGGCGGGGAGCGGCCATGACCTCGCCCTCCTGCCTCGCCGCCAGTCGGCCACCTCCCGAGTTCCGCTCACCGCCGACGGCTTCGCGCTCAGCCGACGGTGGCGGCGGGGGCCGTGAACTCCACCTCGTCGATGTCCTGATCCAGGAAGGCGGCCAGGTTCCCGGCCTCTTCCCCGACGGCCTCCCGCTCCCGGGAGAAGAGGGGTCGCAGGGGCGTCACCCGGAGTCGTCGTTCGTGCGTGGTCCAGGTGGCGGCGACGCGTCCGTCGACGAGTACGGCGCGCAGGCCCGCGACGGAGAGGCCGAGGTGGGCTTCGTCGATGACGCGGCCGCGGTCGTGGTAGCCGAGGATCGCGTTGTCGAAGGCGGGGAGGAACCGGACGGGGGCGGGCGTCTCCGGGGAGGGGCGTGGCGCGTCGGGCAGGTCGAGCAGTTTCCGGCCGCGTTCGTCGCGGAAGACGACCAGCTCGTCCCGGAGGGCTTCGACCGCGGCGGGCAGACCGGCCAGGCCGCTCCAGGCGCGGATGTCCGCGGAGGCGGCCGGCCCGTAGGCGGCGAGGTAGCGGCGCACGAGCTGCTGTCCGACCGGGTCGTCGGCGCCGTCGGGCAGCGGGTCGGGCTCGCGTCCGAGCCAGGTGGCCAGGGGGAGGTTCCGTACGCCTGCCTTCGTCTGCCACAGCCCGCGCGGGGGAAGCTGGGCCATCGGGACGAGGGCGGCGACGAGGAGTTCGCCCAGGGCGCGGCGCGGTGGGCCGGGCCGGCGGTCCTGGACCTCCCGTACCAGCTCGGTCATCGTGCGGGGCCGGTGGTCGGCCATGACCGCCCGGCCGGCCGCGGCGACTTCACCGGGGTCGATGCCGGCGAGCTCGCGTCGGTAGGTGGCCAGCACGCGCTGGCGCAGCATGGCGTCGTGACGGGACCGCCAGGCGAGTGCGTCGTCGCCGGTGACCAGGTGGACGGTGCGGCGCATCAGATGGGTGCGCACGACGTGCCGGCCCGTCAGTGCCCGGTCGAGCCGGTCGGGCGTGAAGGCGTGCAGTCTCGACCACAGTCCGGTGAAGGGTTCCTGCGGTTCCTGGGCCTGCAGGCCGCACAGATGTGCCACCGCCTCCCGGACCGGGGCGCCGGTGCGTTCGAGCAGGTACTGGCGGGCGAGGGTGGCGCGGTTGAGAGCGCGTGCGCTGAGGACGGTCATGGCCCCTTGCCGGTGGGTCGGACGGATCGGGTGGGTCGGACGGGCCGGGCGGGTCGGACGGGCCGGTAGCTTCTGGCAGGTCGGGGAGGGGATCAGCCGTTGTACGGGGCCGTCACGTCCAGGACCCAGGTCACCCCGAAGCGGTCGGTGAGCATGCCGTACAGCGGGGCCCACTGCGACGGCGCCAGAGGCTGCACCACCGTCGACCCCTCCGCCAGCTTCTGCCAGAGGAAACCGATCTCCTCCGGGTCGTCACCGCGCACGGAGACGAAGAACGAGCTGTCGCCCTGCTCCCAGGGCAGGTGGGAGGGCACGTCGTACGCCATGACGTGGAAGCCGTCGGCGTCCGCGACCTCGCCCCACACCACCCAGTCCGCTTCGTTCTCGTTGGGCACGTTGCCCGTGTCCTTGTAGGTGACGGCAGTGACGCGACCGCCGAAGACGGACCCGTAGTGGTCCAGCGCCGCGCGTGCGTCGCCCCGGAAGTTCAGGTGGGTGGTGGTCGTGACGGACATGGTCGTCTCCTTGTTCTCCGTCGGCTCGCCTGCTCTCGGCGGCTCGTGGGACCCACCGTTCCAGGGGTAGCGGACAGGTTGTGTCCTCTACCGCGGGCACACTGGTGGGCATGCGGAAGACGTCCTCGCGGTTGCTGTCACTGCTCTCCCTGCTCCAGACGCACCGCGACTGGTCCGGTGACGACCTCGCCGAGCGGCTCGACATCACCCCGCGCACCGTGCGCCGCGACATCGACCGCCTGCGGGAACTCGGCTACCCGATCCGTGCCTTCAAGGGCCCTTCCGGCGGCTACCGCCTGGACGCCGGTTCGCAGTTGCCCCCGCTGCTGTTCGACGACGGCCAGGCCGTCGCCCTGGCGCTGGCCCTCCAGTCCGCGGTCGCCGGCACCGCGATCGGCGAGGACGCCGCACGGGCCCTGGCCACCGTCCGCCAGGTCATGCCGCCCCGCCTGCGCCGGCGGATCGACATGCTCCGGGTCGCCGCGGTCCCGCCAGCCGGGGCCGGCGACACGTCCCCGGCCGGCACGCGGCTCCTCATGGAGCTGAGCCGCGTCGTCCACGCCCGTGAGGAACTGCGCTTCGACTACGGGAGCGACTCCACCGGTCCGGACGAACGGCCCCGGCGCACGCAGCCGCACCGCCTCGTCACCTGGCGGGGTCACTGGTATCTGATCGCCTGGGACCTGGAACGTGACGACTGGCGCACCTTCCGTGTCGACCGCGTACGTCCCCGCATCCCCACCGGCCCGCGCTTCACCCCACGCGACCTTCCCGGCGAGGACGTGGCCGCGTTCGTCACCGGCCGCTTCCGGGGCACCGACGGCTCCACCGCCGACTGGCCCTGCCGTGGAGAGGTCCTCCTCGACCTCCCCGCGCGGAGCGTGGCGCCCTTCGCGCAGGACGGAGTCGTCGAAGAACTCGGCTCGGACCGCTGTCGCCTGACGCTCGGTTCCTGGTCGTGGACCGGCCTGGCCGCCGCGGTCTGCCGCTTCGACACCGGCATCGAGGTCATCGGCCCGCCACAACTGACCAGCGCCTTCGCGGAACTCGCCGCGCGGTGCGCCGACGCCGCGGGCACGACCGGGACGCCATGAGGATCCCGCGAGCCCTCCCGACCTTCCCGAGCCTCACGCGGGAACGCGCGGCCGGCCACGGTGGGCACCGTTTCATCTGAGACTGGACGGGCGTCTGTCCAACGTCGAGCTGGCCAAGCGGGTGGGCCTGACGCCTCCGCCCTGCCTCCGCCGCGTCAAACGCCTGGAGGACGCCGGCGTCATCGCCGGGTACCGGGCCGTCATCGACGCCGAGGCGCTGGGGCGCGGGCTGGAGGTCCTCATCGACGTCGAGATCTACGCCAACGACCGCAGGACCACCGAGGAGTTCGAGGCCACGGTGGCTTCCTACGAGGAGGTCGTCGAGTTCCGGCGGATGTACGGCCGCCCCGACTCTTTCGTCCGCGTCGCCGTCGCCGACCACGCCGCCTACGAATCCTTCCTCACCCAAAAACTCAGCGGCCTGCCCGCCGTCCTGCGCCTCCCCTCCCACCTCACCATGAAGACGATCAAGGTGAACGGCTGAGCCCCGACCCCGCCCGGCCCGGGGCCGCTCGCGCGCTCGTGCCGTAACCCACACGGAGGGGCCCGCGCCCCTCGTGGCCCGCCCGGTGTGCGGTCGCACGCGGGGAGCATGCGACGTGCGGCGCGAGCACCGGCGTCAGCTCCCCGAGTGGTTTGGCCGTCGGCCCGGACGACCGGACACCACCGGCCCCTACCTTCTCCCTGAGTAGCCGTACGGCTACCCGAAGTGAAAGGGGAGAGGTATGCGTTTCACGTCCACGGGGCGGCTGGTGGCCGCCGCCTCGACAGCTGTTCTACTGCTCGGCGGGGCCGTCACCTCGGCACAGGCGGCGGCGCCCGGACCCGTTCTGTACTCGATCGACTTCTCCAACCCGCAGGAGCGCGACGACAACGACCTGCCCGAGCCCTACGGAAGGGTCTTCCTGCAGGCACCCTGGGGCCAGCAGACCGCGCTGTGGGAGCACCCGGACGTCGACATCAACACCCCCACGCTCGCGCGCTACCCGGACTCCGGCCCCTACGAGCTGAGGTACGCCGACCACCTCGTCACCGAGGTGTGCGCCTTCGTGGGCGAGGACGACACCGGCATCAACGTCGACGACGTCCTCGCCGACGGCTGCGTGCCGGTCGACGGTCCAGGCAGCTACACCGTCCGGGGTGCCGACGGGTCGGTCACCGTCAACCTGTACGACGTCTGACAATCCGCCACTGCCGTGGCCTCACCACGGGGCCACGGCAGGACGAAAGCGGTCGGCTTCCTGGCCGGCCGGGCGCGTATCCCGGCCGGTCAGGCCGCCGTGTGCTGGTACGTCGGATAGGTGAGGTATCCGGCGTCGCCGCCCTGGTAATAGGTGTTCTCGTCGGCGGGCGCGAGAGGCAGGTGCGAGCGCAGGCGTTCGACCAGGTCCGGGTTGGCGAGGAAGCCGCGGCCGAAGGCGATCAGGTCGGCGCCCAGGCCCAGCCAGTGGTCGGCTTCCGCCCTCCCGGCCTGCTTCGGGCCGCCGGGCAGGGTGGGGCTGACGATCAGGGTGCCGGGCCAGGCCTTGCGCAGTCGCACGAGTACGTCCTCGTCGGTGGTGGCCTCCACGTGCACGTAAGCGAGGTCGAAGCGGGCCAGTTCGGTCAGCAGGGCGGTGTTCAGCTCCGCCGCGTCGTCCTCGGTCACACCCCAGATACCGCCGCCGCCGGGTGACAGGCGGATGCCGGTGCGGGTCGCGCCCACGGTCTCGACGGTGGCGGCGACCGTCTCGACGGCGAAGCGGATCCGGTTGGTGACCGAGCCGCCGTAGCGGTCGTCGCGCAGGTTGGCGTTGGACGACAGGAACTGGGAGATCAGGTAGCCGTTGGCGCCGTGCAGTTCGACCCCGTCGAAGCCCGCGTCGACGGCGCGGCGGGCGGCGTCGACGTGGGACCGGACGTGCTCGGGGATCTCGTCGGTCTCCAGGGCCCGCGGCACGGGCATCGGCTGCGGGCCGCTCGGGGTGAACACGCTGCCCTCGCCGGGCACGGCCGACGGGCCGACCGGCTGGAGGCCCGTGGTCTCGTGGTGTGAGACCCGGCCGCCGTGCATGATCTGGGCGAAGACGCGTCCGCCGTTGGTGTGGACGGCGTCGGTCACCTGCCGCCAGGAGTCCGTCTGCTCGTCGGTGTACAGGCCGGGCGTGCCCGGGTTGGACTGCCCGACACGGCTGGGCTGGACGCCCTCCGTGACGATCAGCCCGGCCGTGGCGCGCTGTGCGTAGTAGGTGGCCATCGACGGGGTGGCCAGACCGCCGGCGGCGGCCCGGACACGGCTCATGGGGGCCATGACGGTCCGGTTGGGCAGCGTCAGTTCGCCGAGACGGTAGCTGCTGAACAGGGACGGCATGTCGGTTCTCCTCGTGTACGGGCACTCCGGCTGCCGAAGCGCACGGGTACGCTAAAACCTGACACCGGTGTCAGAGGCAAGTGAGAGGGCACCGAGGGAGGACGGTCATGCGGATCGGGGAACTCGCGGCACGCGCCGGAGTGAGTGTGCGGTCGTTGCGCTACTACGAGCAGCGGGGACTGCTCACCAGCGTCCGCACGCCGAGTGGACAACGGCAGTACACGGAACACGACGTGGACCGCGTCCGTTTCATCCAGGGGTTGTACGCGGCCGACCTCTCCAGCGGCACCATCGCCGAACTCATGCCGTGCCGTGACGCCCCGAGCACGCACAACTCCGACGCCACGCTGGAGCGCATGGCCCGCGAACGGGCGCGTATCACGGCGCAGATCGACGAGCTGCTGCGGGCCCGGGACACCCTCGACACCATGGTGGCCGTGGCCCGCGCCCACCGCGAGACCCTGCCGCACCCGGCCCCCGCCGCGGACGAACCGGCGGCGGCCCCCGGCCCGGTCCGGGGCGGGGCGGCCGGCGAGCCCGTCGGCCGCCCCGTGGTCGGAGCAGGACTTCGACGGTGATGGGCGGTTCGCGAACGCGGCGGCCGGCGACGACCTCACCGAGGCCCTTGAAGCCGATGGGTCGCTCGGCGTCGCCGTGTCCAGCCATGGAAAGCCGCAGTCCTGGCGGGAGCGCTGCTGGTGGGCGGAGTCGGTGAGTGCCTGTACTGGTCGGCCGACAGCTCACGCGCGCCGGCAGCCGGCCCCCATCCAGATCGAAGTCGCCGCCGGCGGCTCCGCCAGAGGGCGACTCCAGCAACCCGCCCCCCCTCACCGACTGGCGACCCCTGCGGGCCTTGCTGCCTACCGATACGGCCCAGCGGTAGGCGCCCCAGAGGGACAGCGGCTCCCCCCGGAACCGAGCCCGCTCAGGCCATCCGTCCGGCATACCGCCAGAGCCCGGAACGGCTACGGGAGAGGGCGCCCTGATCGGCTCCCGCGAACCTCACCGGCCGAAGCGGGCGGCGGAGCGGAGCGCCACCGCGGGGAGGAGGCCGGAGGACCTCGACCACGACTACCGCCTTACGAAAGCCCCTGTAGCAGGCCGCCTCCCGGAGGACGCGTGGTCCGTGCGACGGTGGCGCCTACCGGACCAACGCCCTGGTGTCCGCCACGGGGTGTGCGGCGAGGGCGAGTTGGTCGTCGCGTCCTCCGGTTCCTGCGCGGCTCAGGGCGGACACGTCGTCAGCCGGGCGGCCGGAAGGCGTCGGGCTGCGAGGTGGGCAGTCGGGCACAGTGACGGCAGGCACGGGCCGAAGCTGCGACTGCGGCGTGCGAGGCAGCCGCGAGCGCGCCGGCGAACGCGAGCAGTGGCCAGTTCGTGGCCAGGGCGGAGGTGGCGGCGAGCGCGAGCGTCGTGACCGCCATGGCGGTGCTGGCGGTGGTGCCGGCCCACGCGATCACGAGTGGCAGTCGGTGCGGTGTGGGCAGCCGGCGGCCGAGAGCGCCGGTGGCGGTCAGCGTGGCTGCGGCGACGAGCGCGGCGATGATCGCGACACCGGCCAGATGGACGGCCAGCAGCTGGGCCGTGCGCGGCAGCTGCCAGGAGTGAGCAGGGTCGGTGGTCCAGGCCAGGTACCAGCACGCGATCAGGAAGGGGCCGGTGAGAGCCACTGCCCGAGCGGTGTGTCGTGCCTGGGCGATGGTCAGTTCCCGTTGGCAGGCGGGCACGAGCTGGTCGATGCTCCCGAACTCTCGCACTGCTTGCTGGAAGGCGTGTTGGTAGGGCGTTCCCTCGCTGGTGTGCGCCGCGGCCGTGTCCGCGAGGCCTTCGCGTATCTCCTCGATCATCCGGGCCTTGGCTCGGGCCGGTCCGTGCAGGGCGGCTGTCAGGGCCGCCACGTAGTCCTTGACGAGGTCGGGTTGCCGACCGGTGGCGTTCACGTGACCGGCCCGGGCGGGACGACCGGGTTCAGGACCGAGCCGATCGCTGTGGTGAACTCGCTCCACGCCGACCGCTCGCCGGCCAGAGTGCGCCGTCCCGCGTCGGTGAGCTCGTAACACCGACGACGCCGGTCGCCGGCGGATTGCCAACTGCTGCTCAGCAGCCCGAGCCGCTCCAGTCGGTTCAGGGCCGGGTAGATCGTGCCGGTGCGCAGCTCCAGTACGCCCCCGCTGCGGCGTTGCACCGCGGCGATGATCGCGTACCCGTGCAGCGGGCCCGACTCCAGCACGGCCAGCAGCAGCCCATCCAGATGCCCTCGTACCGCGTCTGCCTTCATAGGTAGGCAGCCTACCCAAGATTGCCGTAGGCAGTGTATGTATTGGCAGCCAACCTATTCGCGCTCTGACTCGGAGGCCCGCGGTGACCAAGCTGCTGTTGTCCGTACACGTACTCGCGGCGATCCTGGCGGTCGGCTCGATCAGCGTGGCCGCCTCGATGTTCCCGCGCTATGCGTTGGGGGCACTCGGCGGCGACGAACAGGGCATGCGGTCCGCTGCAATCGCTTCGCTGCTGCACCGGATCTGCCGGGGCTACGCCGTCGCCGGTCTCGCGGTGCCCGTACTCGGAATCGCCACCGGCGCCTGGATGGGCGTCCTCTCCGACACCTGGCTGATCGCGTCGCTGGCGTTGACCGTGATTGCCGCGGCCATCCTCGCGTTGGCCATCCTGCCCGGCCAGCAACGCCTGCTCGCCCAGGCCCAGAACGTTCCCACCCTGGAAGCGGCGCGTCCCCGGGCGGCCCGCCTGACCATGATCACCGGCATCTTCAACGTCCTCTGGGCGATCGTCGTCGTCTTGATGATCGTCCGCCCCGGCTCCACCACGGGCGCGTGACTCCCTTCCGCACGCTACGGATCACGCCGCAACGCATCCCGAACCGTGCCCGAGTGAGCCGCCCCCTCCTCACCGGCCCAGGAAGGCTGACCGATGGACAACACCTACGACGACCTCCCTTTCCCCCGTACCGACCTTGCGTTCAAAGCGGTGCGCTACGTGAAAGGCATCGAGGACCCTGCGATCTTCAACCACAGCATGCGCAGTTATCTCTACGGGCGCTTCCTCGGCGAGCAGCAAGGCCTGCAACCCGACCGTGACTATGACGACGAACTGCTGTTCCTGGGGTGCCTTCTGCACGACTCCGGACTCAGCGCCGAGGGCAACGGTGATCAAGGCTTCGATATCGACGGCGCCGACCTGGCCGCACGCTTCCTCACCGATCAGGGACTGTCACCGGAGAAGATCGACGTCGTGTGGGACGCTGTCGCCCTCCACCTGCACTACGAGATCGCCACCCGTAAGCGCCCGGAAATCGCACTGGTCACTGTCGGAGCCGGATACGACCTCGGCCCCGATGGGACGCACGCCCTCCCGGACGGCTATGTGGATCGCGTCCATGCCGCGTTGCCTCGCCTGCATGGCGCGGCCGTGCTGTACGACGTGATCGTCGGTCAGGCACTCGACAAACCGTCCAAGGCCCCGCCCTTCAGCATGCCGGGCGAGCTTGTCCGTCAGAGAACCAAGGAAGCCTGGCCCACCTGGGAACAACTGATGACCCAACCGCCCTCCTGGAACGACTACGACGGCTATCAGTCACGGACGTGAGCACGGACGCGGCCCTTGCGGTCAGGCCCGGAGGCCATCCGGCCGACCGAGGGCCACTGGCGGTTGTGCCGTGTCGACGACGGCGCCCCAGGATGAGGGGGATTCCTCGGATCACCGTCACGGGGCGGGGAGTACGGCGGCACGCCCGCCCGGCAGGGCACATCTGAGCCCCGGCCGAACCAACGTGCCCTCACAATGCCCTGGCCACCCGGCAGCCCCTGCGGCACACGACGCGGGCGGAGCCCGAAGGCCCCGCCCGGGTCCCGCACGATGAGCTGTACTGAGATTTGTGGAGTCCCTGATGCCAGGGTTACCTTCCTGGCGAAGGAGATCGACCAGCACCATGGCAGCACCCCGTAAATACCTCGACGAGCTTCGCGAGCGCGCGATCCGTGAGGTCCGCGCCACCGGCCGCTCCATCGCCCACGTCGCGAAGGATCTGGGCATCCACCACCGGGCAGCCGGTCTGCAACGAATCGAAGAGTGGCCTTCGATAAAGCTTGAACTCAACAGCAACAGGGACTGCAACGAGTGTTGGCTCCACTTAGGCGTGTGGAGCCAACGCTTGTTTTGCCTAACGAGGCGACCGCTGGCTTGGGCAACGGAAGGGACTTTACGACGAAGCTATGCCGTCGGCGGCTCAGGGATGCGCCAGGTGATGCGGAACCGCTGGTCCGGCGGGAGCCCGAATCTGCCCACCGGGCCGATCGCCTTGATGAGATAGCCAAAGAGCTGATGGTGGGCTTCCTCGGAGAGTTCATGCCAGGTCTCCGGTGTCGCGGTCATGACCTCCCGCATCAAAGACACGTCCGATTCGGCGCGCAGCATCTCGATACGGTCCTCACGGTCCATGGTCTCGTCAGCATGCATGGCGCTGATCGACCGCTGAAGGAGGTTCGGCTCGACCGCCAGGCGCTGGAGTATCCGGTCGCAGCCATAGCGGAAGGCCGTTCGCATTTCGACCGCTTCCTGGTCCGGATAGTGGTAGCCGAAGGGGCTGCCCTCCTCGGCGCCCAGGTAGTCGCCCTTCAGGGTTCGCAGGAGAGCACGTAGAGCAAACTCGGCACCGTTCTCCTCGATGAGGCGGACACCAACCTGCACCCATTCGTCCTCCGAGATCACAGGCTCGTGCGGCACCGCGAGCGAGGGGGCGATCTCAATGGCGTTGAACGGGTTAATCATCACGCCGACGACCGCCTCAGCGGTCCACTGCCCGACAACCGTGCCCCAACCCTGTGACAGTGCCAGTTCCCGGGCCGACTTCATGCCACCCGGCTCTCCCTCCCGTACTGCGCGCCATAGGGGAAGGAACCGCGCCACCTCGGCCGTCGGGTCTCGGGGTGGATCGACGCAGGCGCCGGCGAGCACCGCCACGATCGACTGCACGGTTTCCCAGCGCGGGACGTTCAGGCCCTTGAGGGTCGTACGGACTCCCTCATGGCTGACGACCGCCGGGTGGTCGCCCTCAGCGATCAGGGCGCTCACCTTTCGCATGCCGGGGCGGCCTGCCGCCCGGTGGAGCTCCTGGAGGGCGCGTACCAGCTCCTCGTGGGCTTCGTTCGGAAGAGAGACGGTGTTGGGAGTCACGAAACGACAGATCCCTTCGATCTTTCAGATAACGGCCTGAATG
>NZ_BAABCQ010000039.1:0-51960 GCF_039539045.1 Streptomyces marokkonensis | reverse complement strand
CTCACAGAACGACATGGCTACGATCCGACTTATCCCCGCTCGCGAATGAGGGCCGGTTCATGACGACGGTGCTGCTGGTGCACGAGATCGCGCTGTGGAGGGCTTCACTTGCCTGCCTTCTGAGTACAGATAGTGAAGTTCAGGTCAGAGTTACGTCCAAAGGCGGGGTCAGAAACGCGGCCAAGGAGACCCTGCCCGATGTGTTCCTCACCGATCTGGACTGTCCGGACTCCGCTGAAGTGCTCGCCGACGTGGAGTCGCTCCGGTGTCCCGACGGCACGGGGGGAGCCCTCGTGGTCCTGGCCCGCGGGGACCGGCCCGGCGCGCTGCGCAGGGCTTTCGACGCCGGAGCACGCGGATACATCGACAAGTTCGGCACGGTGAGCGACCTGCCGGAGATCATGCACAAGATCGCCGGCGGCGGACGGCACATCGACGAATCGCTCGCTTTCGGTCTGCTTCAGGCCGCCGATGTCCCGTTGTCCCGCAGAGAACTGGGGGTACTCGCCCTCGCCGCGGAAGGGGAATCCGTGTCGGCGATCGCCGGCGCGCTGCACTTGACGAACGGGACCGTGCGGAACTACCTGGCCGCCGCTATACGGAAGACCGGAGCGCGCAATCGGCTGGACGCCATACGGCTGTCCAAGCAATTCGGCTGGCTGTGACCGATGCGTGGGCCCCCGGAGTGCGCCCCGTCCTAATGGCCGTGGACACCGGTCAGTTCGCGATAGAGCGCCGAGCACTCCCGCAGTTCGCCCGGTGTCCCGCACTCGACCCGGGTGCCGTCCATCACCAGTACGCGATCGGCGCGCAACGCCGAGGCCGGACGGTGGGCGATGACCACCAGAGTGCGGGCCCGCTCCGCGAGAGCGTTCTCCGCGCGTGCCTCGGCCACCGGATCGAGCCCGCTGGCCGCCTCGTCCAGGATGAGCAGTGGGGCGGTCGCCAGATGCGCCCGTCCCAGAGCGACGAGCTGCCGCTCTCCCTGGGACAGACTGTCCGGGACAACCGTCCTGTCCAATCCGCCCAGCCGTTCCAGCAGTGAGTCCAGCCCGAGCGCCTTCACGGTCGCGGCGATCTCCCGGTCCGACGCGCCGGCGCGCAGATAGCGCAGGTTGTCCCGCAGCGAGGCGGTGAACACGAACGCGTGCTGCGGCAGGAGCGTGCGCACGGAGGTCGGCTCCCACGACGTACTCGCCCTGCCCCACCAGCGCACCTCGCCGGTGGACGGTGCGACCACTCCCGCCAGCAGACCCGCCAGAGTGGACTTGCCGGTGCCGCTGGGGCCCATCACCGCGAGGCGCTCGCCCGTCCGGACGCGCAGGTCCAGCCCGTCCACCACCGGGCGGCCGCCGACGCCGTACGCAAAGGTCACACCCCGCAGCTCCGCCTCGTGCCGGGGGGTCCGGGGCACCTCCTGGACCGGGACGCGGCGATCCGGTCCGGCCGGGGGAGGCACCGGGTCGGTGAAACGGTCCAGGACCACCACCAGGCGCCCGCCCGCCGTCCCCAGCATGCTCATCAGGGCGTTCACGGCCGGCGCCAGAGCCTGCGTCAGGTACGTCAGCGCGCCCATCAGCGCGCCGCCCGACAGTCCCTGCCGCAGCAGCCAGGGCGCGGCGAACAGCAGGACCACCGGCGGCACCCGGCCGCACAGGGCGGTCGCCACGACGCGCACGGCATTCCAGCGGGCCAGCCGCCGCGCGGCCCGGGCCTGCGTGCGGGCGAGGTCCCGGCCGGTGCCGGACACCGCCGCCCGCGCTCCGGCCGCCGCGATGTCGCGCAGGGCGGACGCGGTCTGCCCCGCGTGGGCGGCGTACGCCTCGTCGGCGGCCAGATACGCGCGCTGCCGGGCCGCCATCGGCGCCAGGGTGAGCAGGAACAGCGCCAGTCCCAGGACGATCGGGGGCAGGACGACCAGCAGCAGCCGTGGTGCCAGGGCCGCCATCCCGGCCAGTGCGCCCGCCGTGGTGAAGACGAACGACCGCAGGGCCAGAACCAGGCCGGCCCAGCCGTCCCGGGCGATCTCGCTCTGATGCGTCACCTGGGACACCGCGCCGGTGGACGTCTCCCCGGGTCGGTCCAGCGCGCCGACGAGCGCACGGGCCACGGCCCGCCGCACCAGACCGTCCCGGAACGGTTCCACCAGGTCCGCGAGCCGCCCGAAGACCCCGTGGGTCGCGAGCCCCGCCGGGAGCGTGACGAGCACGGCGAGCAGCAGCCAGAGCAGGCCGGCCGCCGGACGGCCCGCGAGGAACCCGTCGTCCAGCGCGCGGGCGACACCGTACCCCCCGACGAAAGTCTGTACGAACTCCAGGGACGACCAGGCCGCCAGGCGCCCCACGACGCCGGTGCGGGCGCGCAGGAAGACCATGCCCTCCCGGGCCACCCGCCGCAGCACCCGGTCGGATGTGTCCTCGCGGGCGGCGAGCGCCGTCATACGCGTTCCTTCCCGCCAGGCGGCCGGGGCGCCTCCTCGGCGCCTGTTCCCGCCGCGTCCTGGTGTGCCGGCGCGTGGAAGACCGACCGGTAGGCCGGATCCGCCCACAGGTCGTCGTGCCGGCCCACCCCGCGCACCGTGCCGCCCTCCAGCCAGACGACCTGGTCCGCACCGGCGGCGGCGGAGAGCTTGTGGGCGACGATCAGACGGGTCGTCGTGCCGGCCAGACCGTCGAGTTCCCGGCGCACCCGCCGTTCGGTCACCGTGTCGAGCCCCGACGTGGCGTCGTCCAGGATCATCAGGCGGCCCCGGTGCGCGAACGCGCGGGCCAGTCCGAGCCGCTGGTACTCGCCCCCGGAGAGCGGTGCGCCCGCGGTCGGGGTGTGAAAGCCGTGCGGCAGCAGCTCGACGAAGTCGGCCGCCGCCGCGCGGGCCGCCGCGCGGACCGCGCCGGGCGACGGACGGGGCACCCCGAACGCGATCGCCTCCTCCACCGTCGCCCCGGCCAGCGCGGGCCGGGCGAACGCGTACGACACCTCGTGGCGCAGCCGCACCGGCTCGACGCCGTCCAGCGGCACCCCGTCCAGGACGACCGTCCCGGCGTCCGGGTCGGTGAGGCGCCCCGCGACCGCCGCCAGCACCGACTTGCCCGATCCGGACCGTCCGACCACGGCCACCGACGTGCCCCCGGGCACCGTGAACCCCACGTCGCGCAGGACGTACGCTCCGTCGCGTACGACGTCCACGCCCCGCAGCTCCAGCGTGCCCCGGCCGTCCGGGGGAAGGTCCAGCGAGCGGTGCGGTACGGCGGGCAGAGCGAGCAGGGGTGCCAGCCGACGCGCCGCCGTACGGCTCCGCTGGAGCGAACCCAGCGCACCCGTCAGCGAGCCGATGCCGACGGCGAGCATGGCGTACCGCGAGGCAGCCACCAGTCCGCCGATGTCGATCGCCCCGGCCGACAGGCGCAGCCCGGCCACCCCGACGACCAGCACGGTCAGCAGGGGCAGCAGGACGGCACTGCGCGCCGACGCGCTGCCGTAGACCGCCCAGGTGCGCCGTCCGTGTGTGCCGAGCGCGGCCAGCGGTTCGAGGATCCTGGCGTACTCGCGGGCCCCGGTCCCGGCCGCGCGGATGGTCGCCGCGCCGTCCAGGGCCTCGGTGAGCCGTGCGGCCAGTACGGACTGCTCGGCCTGATAGCCGGCCGACGCGTCCGCCGTACGGCGGGTGAACGTGCGCAGGAGGACGAGCACGGCGGGGAAGCCGGCGAGCAGGGCGAGCGCCGTCCAGACGTCCACCAGGAACAGCCCGGTCAGGCCGCCCAGCGGCAGGAGGACCCCGGCGACCGCACCCGCGGCCGTGACGGGGGCCGCGGCCGCGTCCGGGGCGTTGGCCGTCAGACGGGTGGTCAGGTCTCCGGCGGGGACGGCCTGTGCGTGCCGGGGTTCGGCGCGCAGCACCTGGTCCAGCGCCCGCGTCCGCATCCGTGCGGCGAACCCCGCCGTCGTGGTGCCGCCGACGACCGCGGCGGTGGCGTCGAGGAGGACCTCGGCAGCGGTCAGGGCGGCGCACAGCCACAGGGCGGCCCAGGGGACGGTGGCCCCGGCCACCACGCCGTTCACGGCGCTGCCCAGCGCGGCGGGCAGCAGGACCGCGGCCACGGCGGCGCCCGTCGAACAGACCCCTACCGCCAGTACGGCGGCGGCACTCCTACGGGTCGGCATGCGCGGAATCAAGCGAAGGTCCCTCCGCCGGGTGCGGACACATCTGCGCGCGGACAAGGGCAACGGCCGGCCCCGGGAATGCTCCCGGGACCGGCCGGCCGCCGGCGGGCCGTACGGTGGATCACCGTCTGACACGCCCGCCTCGCGTCACGGGGTGCAGATCAGCAGGCTGAGCGAGCTGTACTCACAGACGAGCAGGCTGACCTGGCTGCCGGTCGCCACCTCGTCGAAGGACTCCTCCGCCGGGGTTTCCAGTGCCTGGAGGTCGAGAAGTGCCATGATGCCGTTCCTCTCTCGTGACTGATGGAGCGTTATCTGTGCACGGTCCCCGAGGAGACCGGTCCGTGGGCCGCGAGGTGCGGCGGGGTGGGCCGCCGGAGCGGCAGGAAGGGCAGGGCCACCGGACGCCCGGCGAAGGCGCTGCCCAGCGCGAGGAGGCAGCCGGCCGTGCCGGTCGCCAGGTCCATCGACAGGCGCATGAGCTGCTCCCCGGCGAAGGCGAGTCCTCCGCCGTACGGCAGGGCGTGCAGATCGAGCAGCCCGGTGTGGCGGCGTATCGCCCCGTGCGGCGACGCGGGGTCGCCGGCGCCGGTGCGTGCCAGGTGCAGGATCAGTCCGGCAGTGCCGCGGAACAGACCCGGCTGGATGTAGAAGGCGGACCCGCAGGCCCGCAGCAGGGCGTGCCGGGCGGTGGCCAGCGCCTCGTCCGGCCGGTGTGCCAGGTAGTCGTCGATGACCAGGGCGATCCCGGCACTGCCCGCCCCCAGGTACGGCATCGTGCGCCTGCCCTCGACCACCAGCAGGGCGTCGTCGGCGCCGGCCCGGCAGCGGGCGAGGTCGCGGTGGAGGGCGACCGCGGCGAGGTCCAGCAGGCCGGCGTCCCCGGTGGCCTCGTACCGGCGGATCAGCAGCAGGGCGATCCCGGTCGCCCCGTGCAGCAGCCCGGTGCCCGGCAGCGGGCGGTTCTCGGTGAGCGTACGGACGGCCAGGGCGGTGCAGTGGTCGGCGGCCCGGGAGAGTACGGCGGCGTCGGCGGCGGACGCGGTGCGGGCGAGGTCCGCCAGGGCCAGCGCGATGCCCGCGAGGCCGCTGTGCAGGCCCGCGGGGAGCCCGCCGAAGGGCTGCCGGGCGGCGAGCAGGGCCAGTCGCGTGGCCGGATCGGCGCGGCCGAGCCGGGCAAGCGTCCAGGCGATGCCCGTGAGCCCGTCGTACAAGCCCGGCGGAGTGCCGGGGGCCGGGTCGCAGGACCGTTCCTCCAACCAGTCGAGCGCGTCCGGACAGGAGGCGGCGCCCGTCTCGTGCAGCGCGTACAGCACACCCGCCGCGCCGTTCCCGAGGGACTGGCCGCCGGCCGGTGTCGCGAACTGGGCGATGTCACCGGGGAAGCAGCGGTCGTCGCGCTCCGGGGTACGGGAGGCGAGAATCGCGCGGGCCATGGCGTCCCGGCTGAGCGGCCAGTCGGCGGTGGTCGGCAGCACGGGGTCCGGGCCGCTGTCCGGGGTGCCTGACACACGGGCCACGGCATCCGTACGGCCGGCGGCGGTGCGTTCGGGGAGCGCCTCGGGCAGGCCCCGGAGTATCTCTCCCACCGCCCCGTTCAGCGCGCCCGGTGCCAGGCCGAAGGCCCGTTCCGCGTACGCGGCCAGCGGGTCCGCCTTGCGCCGGTCGAGGGAGAAGAGCGTGGTGAGAGGCACGAGGAGCGCGATGCGCAGGCACGCCAGCGCGTAGTCGTCGATGTCCGTTCCGCGCCGGTCGGAGGGCGCCACGAAGGCCGGGTTGGCCACGATCTGCCGGCCGCGCTCACGAGCCGGGGCAGCCGCCTCGAAGTCGAGCAGGACGACCCGCGACCCGTCGTCGGCGACCATGATGTTGCTCATGTGCAGGTCGCTGATGACCAGCCCGCGCCCGTGGACGTCCCGTACGGCCCGCTCGACCATCGTGTACATCCGGGTGGCCCACGCAGCGTGCTCCGCGAGCACCCCCGGTGCCGGGTCGGTGCCGACCAGGGGGAAGCGCCGGGCGAACACGGTGTTGAGCGTGTCACCCGTGATGTGTTCGAGTACGAGGAAGCGGTGCCCGCCGATGTCGAGCACATCGCGGACGGCCGGCACGCAGTCGAGCCCGGCCAGCCGTTCGAGGGCGGTGCGCTCTCGTTCCAGCCGGACGGTCGCGTCGGCCCCGTCGGCGGCGAGTCCCGCGTACGGGCGCGCTTCCTTGAGCACGACGCGCTCCCCGCTGCTGTCGTCCCGGCCGAGATAGACGCCTCCGCCGTTGGAGAAGTGCAGCGCCCGCTCCACGCTGTACGGCACGCCGTCCAGGCTCGCCGCGGCCCGGGCCTCCAGGTGGGGCAGCAGGAAGGGCGGTGTGCTCACCCACTCCGGGACGACCGGCGACGGCCCGCGCGGATCCGGGACGAGGTTGCCCTCCGGATCGGCTATCGCGGGCACCAGCCGCCCGTCCGGCATGGCACAGAAGCGCGGCGCGAACGCCCCGTACCGCACGTGCACCGGTCCGGTGCCGCAGCGCAGGTCGCTGAGGATGCCGGGGCCGTGCTCGCCCTCCAGCAGCCGCGTCAGGTCGGTGCACACCTCGGGGAAGTCGTCGTC
This sequence comes from Streptomyces marokkonensis, assembly GCF_039539045.1. NCBI lineage: Bacteria > Bacillati > Actinomycetota > Actinomycetes > Kitasatosporales > Streptomycetaceae > Streptomyces > Streptomyces marokkonensis. Next base: position 45,193 of record NZ_BAABCQ010000039.1, on the reverse strand, counting down.
CGCGAGCGGGTAGACGGTGATGAACTTGCCGCTGCCCGCACGGTCCGCGTACTTGGCGTTCCGCAGATGCAGCAGGCGCGGCCCGGGTACGAACTTGAACGGCAGTCCCCGGCCGAGGCAGTAGTCGGTCACCTTGCCGAGCACCGCCGGCGCGTTGTCGAGCCCGGCCGAGACGTGGATCTTCCAGCCCTGGGAGGGCACCCGGGCGCTCCGCGGGCTGAACGACATCCAGTCCCCCCGCCGCGAGCGCTCCCAGCCCTCGGGCACGGGACCGCACGCCGGACCGTACAGCGCACCGGTCTCCTCGGCGGCGTCGGAGGAACGGTGGGGTGCGTCGTAGAAGTGTCTGTCCGTCGTGCAGTACGACGCGTACTCCGGATTCACCCGCGCTCCTCGGCTCGTGCTATTTCGTCGGCAGGGAGAAACGTGCCACGGCGCCGAAGGGGCCAATAGTCGCGGATGTCATGACCGAGGACAGGTGACGGATATGGGAAACGCATCTGCGTCCCGCACATCCGCACGGCCGCCGTGTGCCCGTACGCAGGTGGGGGACATGATCCGAACAGGAGTGCCATGGATACGCGAGAGGAACGGATGTTCTGCTTTCGATGTCCTGTTCTCGATTCATGGCTTCTCGGCGGGCGCCGTCGTGCCCGTCACCCGGCAGGAGTGCGTCGTCGAGGTGTGCCGGGGAGTCGGGTCCTGCGGCAGGCCGTCAGGCGTGATCGGCCTGGACGACGGCCGGCGCACCATCGCACCACGGGTCGCTAGAGCGCGGCGGCGCCGTGCTCGCGCAGGGTCTGGTCGTACTGCTGGAGGACCCACAGCTCGTTCTGGACGGCGGCCAGTTCGGCGGGGTCGCCGTGGCCGGCCAGGCGGGTGAGGCGGCCGGTGATGTCGCGGATGCGGCGCTCTACGGCCCGGCGCCGGACGGTGACCAACTGGGCGCCCGCGTAGACGTCGTCGACGCCCTTCACGCCCCGGTGCAGCATGATCGCCTCGACCGCGAGCTCGGTGACCATGGCGCGGACGGCGTCGTCCGGGGCGGCCTCGCGGACGCGGACCAGGTAGCCCTGCGGGTCCTCGACGCCCGACTCGGCGCCGCCCGCCTCCATGATCGCCTCGCGTACGGCGGCGTAGGGCGGGGCGGTGAACTCGTCGACGCCGTACGCGTCGAAGGCCGGGGAGACCAGCTCGGGGCGCTGGAGGGCGAGCTTGAGCAGCTCGCGTTCGGTGGCGAAGACGGGGTTGCGGAGGTTCAGCGCGGGGCCGCCGCGCGGGCCCGGCCCGGCGGAGCCGGCGTACTGCTGCGGGGCGCCGCCGCCGCGCTGCTGCCGGTCGGGGGCGGGGCCCTTGCCGCCGCGGTCGCGGGCCCAGCGGGCCAGCTGGGCGATCCGCTTGACCACGAACTGGGTGTCGAGGATGCCCAGCATGCCGGCGAGCTGCACGGCGACCTCGTGCTGGGCGCCGCTGTTCTTGATGCGGGCGACGACCGGGGCGGCCTCGTCCAACGCGGAGGCGCGGCCGGCCGGGGTGTCCAGGTCGTAGCGGCCGACGATCTGGCGGAGCGCGAACTCGAAGAGCGGGGTGCGCGGCTCGACCAGGTCGGCGACCGCGTCGTCGCCCTTGGCCAGGCGCAGGTCGCAGGGGTCCATGCCGTCGGGGGCGATGGCGATGTAGGTCTCGGCGGCGAACTTCTGGTCGTCCTCGAAGGCGCGCAGGGCCGCCTTCTGGCCGGCCGCGTCGCCGTCGAAGGTGAAGATGACACGGGCCGAGCCGTTGTCCATCAGCAGGCGGCGCAGGATCTTGATGTGGTCGCCGCCGAAGGCGGTGCCGCAGGTCGCGATGGCGGTGGTGACGCCGGCGAGGTGGCAGGCCATGACGTCGGTGTAGCCCTCGACGACCACGGCCCGGGAAGCCTTCGCGATGTCCTTCTTCGCGAGGTCGATGCCGTAGAGGACCTGGGACTTCTTGTAGATCGCGGTGTCGGGGGTGTTCAGGTACTTCGGGCCGTTGTCCGCCTCGTAGAGCTTGCGGGCGCCGAAGCCGACGACGTCGCCGCCGATGTCGCGGATGGGCCACATCAACCGGCCGCGGAAACGGTCGATGGGGCCGCGGCGTCCCTCCTGGGCGAGGCCGGACAGGAGCAGCTCCTTGTCGCTGAAGCCCTTGCCGCGCAGGAAGCGGGTGAGGTGGTCCCAGCCCTGGGGGCTGTAGCCGACGGAGAAGTGCTCGGCGGCGGCCTGGTCGAAGCCGCGCTCGGCGAGGAAGGCCCGGCCGGTGTCGGCCTCGGGGCCGGTCGCCAGCTGCTCCGCGTACCACTGGGCGGCGATCTTGTGGGCCTCGACCAGGCGGATGCGCTCGCCGCGCTGGTGGGTGGGGTTGTACCCGCCCTCCTCGTAGCGCAGGGTGATGCCGGCCTGTCCGGCCAGGCGCTCGACCGCCTCCGAGAAGGTGAGGTGGTCGATCTTCATCACGAACGTGAGGGTGTCGCCGCCCTCCTGGCAGCCGAAGCAGTGGAAGAACCCCTTGCTCGGGCTGACCTGGAAGGACGGGGACTTCTCGTCGTGGAAGGGGCAGAGTCCCTTCAGGTTGCCGCCGCCCGCGTTCTTCAGCTGGAGGTACTCGGACACCACGGCGTCGATCGGGACCGCGTCCCGTACCGCCTTCACGTCCTCGTCGTTGATCCGTCCAGCCACGTGTGAAGTCTACGGCGGCCGGCCGGCAGCTATGCGACGAGACTTTCGAGCGATACGTGCGGGTTCGCCAGGGCCTCCGTGTCCACCCGGGCCTTCGAGCGGATCAGCTGCTGGATCGGCTCCGTGACGTCCCACACGTTCACGTTCATCCCGGCCAGCACCCGGCTCTCCTTCACCCAGAAGGCGACGAACTCGCGCTTCGCGGCGTCCCCGCGGATCACCACCTGGTCGTACGACCCCTGCGGCGCCCAGCCGGAGTACTCCATGCCCAGGTCGTACTGGTCGGTGAAGAAGTAGGGCACGCGGTCGTGGGCGGGGCCCCTGCCGAGCATCGCGCGGGCCGCGGCCGGGCCGCCGTTCAGGGCGTTGGCCCAGTGCTCGACGCGCAGGCGGGTGTCGAAGAGGGCGTGGTGGAAGGAGGCCACGTCGCCGGCCGCGTAGATGTCGGGGTCGGAGGTGCGCAGGTTCGCGTCGACCACGATGCCGCCGCCGTCGGCGGGGCCGGCGATCTCCAGGCCGGCCGCCTGGGCGAGCGCGGTGCGCGGGGCGGCGCCGATCGCGGCGAGCACGTCGTGGGCGGGGTGCTCCTCGCCGTCGTCGGTGCGGGCGGCCAGCACCATGCCGTCCTGGCCGATGATCTCGGTCAGTCGCACGCCGAAGCGGAAGCGGACCCCGTGCGCCTCGTGCAGCTCGGCGAAGACGGCGCCCAGCTCGGGGCCGAGGGCGCCGTGCAGCGGGGTCGGGCCGGGCTCGACGACGGTGACCTCCGCCCCGTACTCGCGGGCCGCCGCCGCGACCTCCAGGCCGATCCAGCCGGCCCCGGCGATCAGGAGATGGCCGTTGTCCCGGCCGAGGGAGGCGAGGACGTTCTTGAGGCGCTCGGCGTGGGCGAGGCGGCGCAGGTGGTGGACGCCCGCGAGGCCGGTGCCGGGAACATCGAGACGGCGGGGCTCGGCGCCGGTGGCGATGAGCAGCTTGTCGTACCTGGCGCGGGTGCCGTCGTCGCCGTAGTGGACGGTCCTGGCGGCGGGGTCGATCGCGACGACGGTCTGTCCGAGGTGCAGCTCGATGTCGTGCCGCGCGTACCAGCCGGGCTCGTGCACGAAGACGCTGTCGCGTTCCTCCTTGCCGAGGAGGTAGCCCTTGGACAGGGGCGGGCGCTCGTAGGGGTGGTCGCGTTCGTCGCAGATGAGGATCACCCGGCCGGTGAAGCCCTCCGTGCGGAGCGTCTCGGCCGCCTTCGCGCCGGCCAGGCCGCCTCCGACGATGACGAATGTCTGATCCGCGTCGACCACTTGTTGCCTCCTCGTCAGGGTGCCGCCACATGCGAGCGTCCCGCACGTGGCGTGGTGCGGGAAGGGGGAGTGGCCCGATCAGGCCACTCGGGGCCGTGCCTCGGGGGGCCCCGTGGCTGCCGGGACACACCTGTCCCGTCCCGTCAGTCTCATGGATGCCCCGTCAGCCGGGCGTGAAGCGAGCGGGCCGAGGCGTCGGTGAGGGAGGCGATCTGGTCGACGATCACCCGTTTGCGGGCGCGGTCGTCGGCGGCGGTGTCGAACAGGGCGCGGAACTGGGGGTCGAGGCCGTCCGGGGCGCGGGCGGTGAGCGCCTCGGCCAGTTCGGCGACGACGACGCGCTGGTCGGCGCGGAGCCGCTCCTGCTCGGTGCGCTGCATGACGTAGCGGACGGCGACCGCCTTGAGGACGGCACACTCCACGCGGGTGGCGCGCGGTACTACCAGTTCGGCGGTGTACCGGGTGAGCCGACCGTCCCCGTGCGCGGCCCGGGTGGCGGTCTCGGCGGCGAGGCAGAAGCGGCCGATGAGCTGGCTGGTGGCGTCCTTCAGCCGGGCCTGGGCGACGGCCGAGCCGTCGTAGCCGTGCGGCCACCAGTCCTGGGCGAGGAGGCGGTCGAGGCCGGCGGCGAGTTCGGCGTGGTCGGTGCCGGCCGGGACGTAGCGGCCGACGGCGACCGCGAAGACGGCCTCGCGCTCGGGGTCGGCGAGCAGGCAGTTCGGGTCGACGTGGCCGGCGTGCAGGCCGTCCTCGACGTCGTGCACGGAGTACGCCACGTCGTCGGCCCAGTCCATGACCTGGGCCTCGAAGCAGGTGCGGGCGCCGGGTGCGTCCTTGCGGAGCCATTCGAAGACCGGCCGGTCGTCGTCGTACACGCCGAACTTGGGCGAGGCCGGGTCGGTGGGGTGGGCGCCGCGGGGCCACGGGTACTTGGTGGCGGCGTCGAGGGTGGCGCGGGTGACGTTGAGGCCGACGGAGCCGTCCTCGGTGAACCGCTTGGGCTCGATACGGGTGAGGAGCCTCAGTGACTGGGCGTTGCCCTCGAATCCGCCGCAGTCCTCGGCGAACTCGTTCAGTGCCTGTTCGCCGTTGTGGCCGAAGGGCGGATGCCCCAGGTCGTGGGCGAGGCAGGCGGCCTCGACGAGGTCGGGGTCGCAGCCGAGGGCGGCGCCGAGTTCGCGGCCGACCTGGGCGCATTCCAGGGAGTGCGTGAGGCGGGTGCGGGGGCTGGCGTCCCAGACCGGGCTGCGCTCTCCCGGCGTGACGACCTGGGTCTTGCCGGCGAGGCGGCGCAGGGCCGAGGAGTGCAGGATGCGGGCGCGGTCGCGTTGGAAGGCGGTACGGCCGGGGCGTTTGTCCGGCTCCGGGGCGTAGCGGGCGACCGACGACGGGTCGTACGGGGGTGCGGGTGGGGGTGCGGTGCCTTCCATGCCATGCACAGTAAGGGGAAGGTGTGACAGTTGGGCCGCCTGCGCGTCTGCCGGGTGCTGTCATCGGGCGAGTGCGGGTGCCTGGAGGGCCGGTCGCGCACTCGCGGCGGAGTCGCACCTCGACACCTCCCGCGCCCCTTCCGACGCGTTGTTCCCGCCGCCTGCCATCAGTGCCTGGTCGTAGCGGTGCAGGAGCAGGCGGGCCATCGCCGGGTGGACGCCCAGGGGGGCGGATGCGATCCACGGCGCCTGCGCCAGGCACTCCGTCGAGAAGCGGCCCGGGGCCGTGAAGTACGAGGCGACCGCCACCCCTCGGCAGCCCCGGGCGGTCAGCGCGTCCACGGCCTCCGGCACCGTCGGAGCCGCCGCCGAGGCGTAGGCCGGGACCACCGGGACGCCGAGGCGGGTGGACAGGAGCACCGCCATGCGGTCCGTGTCGGTCCTGGACTCCGGGTCGCGGGAGCCCGCGGCGGCGAGGACGACCGCGACGTCCCGCGGGGCGTGGAGGGGCCAGCCGGCCTCCAGGAGGTTGTCGTGCAGGGCGTCCACCAGGAGGGGGTGCGGGCCGAGTGGGGCGGCCACGCGGGTGCGGGCGGCTGCCGCCGCGGCCATCTCGGGGATGTCCTGCTTGACGTGGTGGCCGCGGCTCAGCAGGAGCGGCACCAGGACGGCGTCCCCGTCTCCGAGGGCGGCGAGCGTGCCGGGCAGCCGGGGCTCGTTCAGCTCGATGTGCCCGAGGCGCACCGGCAGGGCGGGGCGCAGTGCGCGGACCCGGTCGAGGAGGGCCCGTACGGTGCTCAGGGCGCGCGGGTCGCGACTGCCGTGGGCGACGACGACCAGGGCGGGGGTGCCGCCGGGGTGGTTCGCCGTGCTCGTCCTGCCCACCGCTGTCATCACCGTCATGCACCGATGGTGGGGGCGGGACGTTGCCTTTCCGTTGCGTCGGTGTCACAGGGGTTTTCCGTCGGTCCGGCAGGCCGCCCGGGCCCTGGTGTGAGGGGGCGGCGAACCGGACGGCTCCCAGGTACGTCCCTGAGAGCAGGACCGACCGGGGAGGGAACCGTCCGATGCGCCGCCCGAGACTTCGCAGACCACGCCTGCCACGCACCCGCAAGGGGCAGCGGCGGTTGATCCGGGCGGTGGTGGCCGGGTGCGTGCTGGGCCTGCTGCCGGCGACGTGGCTGCACGTGGTGACCGGCGACCGGCTGCGCACGACGGCCGACGTGCCCCGCACCGAGGTCGCCGTCGTCTTCGGCGCCGGGCTGTGGGAGGGCGAGCCGTCGCCGTACCTCGCGCACCGCCTGGACGCGGCGGCCGAGCTGTACCGCGCGGGCCGGATCGAGGTGGTCCTCGTCACCGGCGACAACAGCCGCGAGGAGTACGACGAGCCGGACGCCATGCGGGCCTACCTGGTCCGGCACGGGGTGCCCGACGGGCGGATCGTCAGCGACTACGCGGGCTTCGACACCTGGGACTCCTGCGTCCGCGCGAAGAAGATCTTCGGCGTGGACCGGGCGGTCCTGATCAGCCAGGGCTTCCACATCCGGCGGGCGGTGGCGCTGTGCCAGGAGGCGGGGGTGGCGTCGTACGGCGTCGGGGTCGACGACAGACACGACCTGACCTGGTACTACGGGGGCGCCCGGGAGATCCTCGCGGCGGGGAAGGCGGCGCTGGACGCGGTGTTCGAGCCGGATCCCACGTTCCTCGGACCGAGGGAGCCGGGGGTGGCGCGGGCCCTGGACCTGGCCGGTGAGCGGTGACGCGCCCCTCACCGTGACCGGAGGGCGGCGGGGAGGTCGCCGTCCCGGCGGCGTAACACAGCGCCGCCCGGTCGCGTAACACGGGTGACGCACGCTGGACGGCATGCAGAACACCGGCATGCCGAACACCGCCACGCCCACGCCCACCCACTGCCCGTACTGCGCCCTGCAGTGCGGGATGAACCTGACGCCCGCCGCCGACGGGACCGTCGAGGTGAGCGAGCGCGTCGACTTCCCGGTGAACCGGGGCGCGCTGTGCGGCAAGGGGCGTACGGCACCGGCGGTGCTCGCGTCGAGCGCCCGGCTGACCTCGCCGTTGATGCGTTCCGCCGAGGGCACGCTGGTGCCGGCCTCATGGGACGAGGCCCTGGGCCGGGTCGCCGGGAACCTGGCCCGCACCCGGGCGGAGCACGGCGCGGACGCGCTCGGGGTGTTCGGCGGGGGCGGGCTGACCAACGAGAAGGCGTACACGCTGGGCAAGTTCGCCCGGGTGGTACTGGGCACCTCGCAGATCGACTACAACGGGCGGTTCTGCATGTCGTCGGCGGCGGCGGCCGGCGTCAGGGCGTTCGGCCTGGACCGGGGGCTGCCGTTCCCGCTGGAGGACATCCCGAGGACCGGGTGCGTGATCCTCGTCGGGTCGAACCCGGCGGAGACGATGCCGCCGTCCCTGCGGTACTTCACCGAGCTGCGCGAGAACGGCGGCACCCTCATCGTCGTCGACCCGCGCCGCACCAGGACCGCCGAGCAGGCCGACCTGCACCTGGCGCCGAGGCCGGGCACCGACCTCGCCCTCGCACTGGGCATGCTCCACCTGGTCGTCGCCGAGGGGCGGGTGGACGAGCGGTACGTCGAGGAGCGCACGGCCGGCTGGGAGGAGGCGCGGGCGGCGGCGATGGGGCACTGGCCGGAGTACGTGGAGCGGATCACCGGGGTGTCCGTACCCGAACTGCGGGAGGCGGTACGGATGTTCTGCGCGCCGGAGGCCGCGATGGTGCTGACCGCGCGCGGGCCCGAGCAGCAGGCCAAGGGCACGGACACGGTGGGCGCGTGGATCAACCTGTGCCTGGCGACCGGGCGGGCCGGGCGCCCCCTGTCCGGGTACGGCTGTCTGACCGGACAGGGCAACGGGCAGGGCGGACGCGAACACGGGCAGAAGGCCGACCAGTTGCCCGGCTACCGCAGGCTGACCGACCCGGCGGCGCGGCGGCACGTCGCCGAGGTGTGGGGCGTGGACCCGGACTCGCTGCCGGGGCCGGGGCGCAGCGCCTACGAACTGCTGGACGCGCTGGGCACGGGCATCAGGTCGCTGCTGCTGATGGGCTCCAACCCGGTGGTGTCGGCGCCCCGCGCGGCCCACGTCGAGGAGCGGCTGCGGTCGCTGGACTTCCTCGCCGTGTGCGACGTGGTGCTCTCCGAGACGGCGGCGCTGGCGGACGTGGTGCTGCCGGTGACGCAGTGGGCCGAGGAGTCGGGGACCATGACCAGCCTGGAGGGGCGGGTGCTGCTGCGGCGGCGCGCGATCGGCCCGCCGGACGGGGTCCGCAGCGACCTGGAGGTGCTGCACGGGCTGGCCGGCCGGCTGGGCGTGGAGAAGGGCTTCCCCACCGAGCCCGAGGAGGTCTTCGAGGAGCTGCGCCGGGCGAGCGCGGGCGGCCCGGCGGACTACTCGGGGATCGACTACCGGCGGCTGGCCGAGGAGGGCGGGGTGTTCTGGCCGTGTCCGGCGCCGGAGGAGACCGCCGGGGCGGGAGGGGATCGGCATCCGGGCACCCCCCGCCTCTTCCTCGACCGCTTCGCGACCGACGACGGCCGGGCCAGGTTCGCGCCCGTCTCGCACCGGCCGAGCGCCGAGGAGCCGGACGAGGAGTATCCGGTGCTGCTGACCACCGGGCGGGTGGTGGCGCAGTACCAGTCGGGCGCGCAGACCCGGCGCGTGGACGAGCTGAACGCCGCCGCGCCGGGCCCCTTCGTGGAGCTGCACCCCCGGCTGGCGGCGCGGCTGGGGGTGGCCGAGGGCGATCCGGTGGCCGTCGTCTCCCGGCGCGGCCGGGCCGTGGCACCGGCCCGCGTCACGGCCGGCATCCGCCCCGACACCGTGTTCATGCCCTTCCACTGGCCGGGCGAGGGCCGCGCCAACACCCTGACCAACCCGGCCCTCGACCCGACGTCACGGATGCCGGAGTTCAAGGTGTGCGCGGTACGGGTGGAGGCGGTGGCCTGACGCCCGACCGGACGTCGCGGCGTCCGTGCCGTCTGCGGGCGTGCCGTCCGTGCCGCCTGCCGTCCGTGCCGTCTGCGGGCGTGGGTCTCACACGTCGTCGTACGGCCGCCGCTCCTTCGCCTCCCGCAGGGCCCGCCCCCACCACACCAGCTGGTCGAGCATCGTCTTCGCCGCCGCGTCCGGTCCCGACGGGTCCCGGAGCCTGCCCCCGTCGTCGAACAAGGCGCCCGCGTTGTGGAAGGAGACGGTGTCGCGGACGGTGACGGCGTGGAGTTCGGCGAAGACCTGGCGCAGGTGCTCCGAGGCGCGCAGGCCGCCGGCCAGACCGCCGTAGGAGACGAGGCCGACGGGCTTGGCCCGCCACTCGCTGAAGTGCCAGTCGATGACGTTCTTCAGGCCCGCCGGGAACGAGTGGTTGTACTCGGGGGTGAGGACGACGAACGCGTCCGCGCCCGCCAGCTTGGGGGTGATCTCCGCCAGCGCGGCGGTCGCCTCCGGGGTCGTGGCGAAGGTCGTGGGCAGGTCGGTCCCGGCGACGTCCAGCACCTCCGGGACCAGGCCGGGGTGGGCCCGGAGACGGTCCAGGAGCCAGTCGGCGACGACGGGGCCGAAGCGGCCGTGGCGGTTGCTGCCGACGAGCAGGGTCACACGGAGTGGAGCGGTCGTTGGGTTCATGCGGGACAGCCTGATACCTCAAGTTTGCTTGAGGTCAAGCGCGGCGCCGGCGAGCCCGTTCGGAGGCACTCCTCACCCGTTCACCCCCGCAGCCCGCCCCCCTTCGGGATCTTTTCCCAGGATGCCCGCCGCACGCCGGTGACCTGCCGAAACGGTCTCCGCGGTGGAGCCTCCCGGCACGCGGCCGACACCCGTTCATCCCATTCCCGGCGCGTTCTCGGGGAGCGGGCCGCGCCCAGTGCGACTTACCTCGGTAGGGCAAGGGGCCACCGAAGAGGTCAGAAGAGGTCAAAGGAGCACCGATGCGACGTACCGCCCGCCTGCTGACCGGTACCGCGCTCGCCGCCGCGGCCGTCGGCCTCGCCGCACAGGCGCCCGTGTACGCCGACCCCGTGGACGCCGGCTCCGTGGACGCCGGGCCCGTGTACGCCGGGGAGGCGGCGGTGACCGGCGGCTTGGAGGTGCGCCCGGCCTCGGTCGTGCCGGGCGAGCGGGCCATGGTGACCACGACGGCGTGCGGCGAGGGCGGCTCGGCGGCGGGTGACGCCAGCGCGGTGGGCGCCGGTACGTTCCCGCTGGCGCCGGGTACCGACGAGGGCGAGACGGTCGGCCGCTTCGAGGTGCCGCCGAGCGCGCAGCCGGGGACGTACGAGATCGTCGCGACCTGTGGTGGGAGCGACCTGCGGGTGACGGGCGACCTGGTGGTCACGCTGACCTCCGCCCGTGAGCAGGTGTACCCCAAGGGAAGCGTGAAGACGGGGGTCGGCGGCGCTCTTGGCCCCGATCCCGTGCAGACCGCGGCGGGTGTGGCGGCTCTGGCCGTCGCCGCCGCGGGCGGTACCTGGCTCCTGCATCGCCGGGCGAGAGGCGACGGGATCTGACGGGCACCCTCCGCTGCCCGCCTGCCGGTACCGCACTTCCCCACCCCCTCCGGGTCCGACGCCCCTCGCGGCCCGGAGGGGGCAGGGGGCCTTTCGGAGGGACGGATCAGAGGGGCGGAGAAAGAAGGGGACATCATGCGCAGGGTCGGCAACACCGCGATAGCCGCCGTCACCGCGGTCGCCCTCGGCTCCGGGACCTGGCTGCTCGCCGGCGGCGCCCGCACCGATGCCCCGCCGCAGCCCTCCGCCGCGCAGGCCCGCACCGGGCAGGCCGGCGAGGCCGCCGCCGCACCGGCGCTGCCGCCCTCCCCGCCCGACCGCATCCGCGTCCCGGCGATCGGCGTGGACGCCCCGACGACGGGCCTCGGCCTGACGCCGTCCGGCAGCCTCGACGTGCCGCCCGCCGAGGAGGAGAACCTCGCCGGCTGGTACGAGGCCGGCACCACCCCCGGTGAGACGGGCACCGCGATCGTCGCCGGGCACGTCGACAACGCCGAGGGCCCCGCCGTCTTCTACCGGCTCGGCGCCCTGGAGAAGGGCGCCACGATCGAGGTCGACCGGCGCGACGGCGCCGTCGCGGTGTTCACCGTGGACGCGGTGGAGGTGTACGCCGCGAAGGACTTCCCCGACGAGAAGGTGTACGGCGCGGCGAACCGGCCCGAACTGCGCGTCATCACCTGCGGCGGCGACTACTCACGTACGACGGGCTACCAGGGCAACGTCGTCGTGTACGCCCACCTGACGGGCAGCCGCTGAGCGGGCGGTACGGCGGCGCGGCCTGCCGGCGGCGCCGTGTCCGCCCGGCCGCGCCCCGAGCCCAGCACCGGCCGGTCTCTGTGGAGCGGCGCCGGAGCCTAGCCCGCCCGTGTGGTTCACGTCACCGCGGGTCGACCGCCGGGTGTGCCGCTCGGACCGGCCACGCCCGTACGAGGCACTGCCCCGCTCGCGCCGTACGGCCGCCGGTCCCGCGGGCGGGGCCAGCCGCCGACGTCACGGCGACGCGGCGCGCACCGCGGTCATCACCCGCGGCGGCTACTCACGCGACACCGGTACCGGTACCGGCACCGGCACCGGTGCCGGGGAGACGTGGTCGTCTCCGTCCGCCCCACCGGCAGCCGGTGAGCCGTTCAGCACGTTCGCCTTCCCCCACGCGCCGAGCGGCGCCAACGCCTCGTTGAGGGCGACACCCCGGGCGGTCAGCGAGTACTCGACGCGCGGTGGCACCTCGCAGTACTCCTCGCGGTGCACGATGCCGGCAGCCTCCAGCTCCCGCAGCTGCGCGGTGAGCACCTTCTCCGTCACACCCGGCAGCGCGCGGCGCAGCGCACCGAAGCGGTGCATCCCTTCGCCGAGCGCCCACAGGATCACTACCTTCCACTTCCCGCCGATCACGTCCATCGCCGCGTCCACCCCGCAGACGTACGCCCCCGGCCGCCGTACCGCGCCCACACCCGTCACCCCGTCCCCGCCCACTGCCTGCACTCTTCCCCAGGAGTAACCACCCACTTCCAAGTACGTACTTGAGTGGCCGTCGCTCCGGGCAGAGTCTGATCCTCATGACTGACAAGACTTCCACCGCCCCTATTCCGCTCACCGTCCTCGGCACCGGCGCCATGGGCGCCGCCCTGGTCCGCGCCTGGCTCGCCGCCGGACATCCCGTGACCGTCTGGAACCGCACCCCGGCCCGCGCCGAGGCCCTCGCCGCCGACGGCGCGACGGTCGCCGCGAGCGCGGCCGAGGCGGTGGCCGCGAACCGCCTGGTGATCGCCTGCCTGCTCGACGACGCCTCGGTCGGCGAAGCCCTCGACGGGACCGACCTGACCGGGCGGGACCTGGTGAACCTCACCACCGGGACGCCCGCCGAGGGCCGCGCCCGCGCCACGTGGGCGCAGGAGCGCGGGGCCCGTTTCCTGGCCGGCGGGATCATGGCCGTACCGCCGATGATCGGGGGCCCCGGCTCCGGCGCATACGTCTTCTACAGCGGCTCCCCCGCCCTCTTCGAGGAGCACGGCACCACCCTCGCCGTCCCGGCCGGCACCCGTTACGTGGGCGAGGACGCGGGCTTCGCGGCGCTGTACGACGTGGCGCTGCTGAGCGCGATGAGCGGCATGTTCGCGGGCATCGCGCACGCCTTCGCGCTGATCCGCCCCGAGGACATCGCCCCGAAGGACTTCGCGCCGCTGCTGGTGTCGTGGCTCGGCGCGATGTCCGGCTCCGCGCACCTGGCCGCCGAGCAACTCGAGAGCGGCGACTACGGCAAGGACGTCGTCTCCAACCTCGCCATGCAGGTGGCGGGCAACGCGACGCTGCTGCGCACGGCCGAGGAGCAGGGGGTGAGCGCCGAACTGCTGAGGCCGTACGCGGCACTGCTGGAGCGGTGGCTCGCCGAGGGGCACGGGGAGGAGGACACGACCGGGGCGGTGGAACTGCTGGACCTGCGGCGGGGAGCGGCGGGCTAGGCCGCGCCGCCCCTCTCCAATTCGAGGCCGTCGGGCACGCCCGCACCATGCCGACATCGCGACGTCTCCAGGTCTCCGTGAGCGCTGTGCCGCAGCACCGGCCAGACTGTCTCGCACATGGCCTGCATGGGGCGTGGCCTGCCTTTCGACGTCGGCCTCGGCACTCACGCCAGCGCCTTTCTGACCGCTTCGGTCAGCGAGGCCGCGCGCACATCGTCGGACCCGCTCATGATGTGGTTCGTCACGTACTCGAAAGTGATGCCGTGCTCCAGGTCGGCGAAGCCGAGGGAGCCGCCACGGCCGGTGTGGCCGAAGTGGACCAAGCAGTCCCGCGCGATCGAGCCGTCCGCTCCGGCCGCCTCACAACAGCGCGGCTGGCCGCTCGGGACCTGGACGGTGCCCTCGACGCCGCCAACGTCGGCCTGGAACTGCGGGAAAACCGCGTCCGCTCCAACCTGGCGTACGTCCGGCTGACCAAGTTCAGCCACTACCTCGAACCGCACTCTGCGGTGCCCGGCAGGAGATCACCACGCTTCGTGGCGAGCGAGACAGACTCAAGGGCGCCTTGCGCAGGCAGCTCGGCCAGCAACTCGACCAGGCCGCCGCTGGGGATCTGGTGGCCCGCATCGAGGAGCTGACTCGCCAGTATCAGCTGCTTGCCACTGAACGCGACGCGTTGAGGCGGGAGAACTCCGAACTGGCCCAGAAGCTGGAGGAGGCCGAGGAGGATCTGGCAGCCGCCCGGACCAGCCTGCGGGAGATGATCCGGCGGGAGAACTCCTGAACCGCGCACGTCGCTCACCGAGTCGTACGCGATTGGGGACGTTCGGTGGTAGGTCCCCCGCCTCGAGGAGGGGGGACGGCTCGCTCAGGCTGCCGTCTGCAGACGGCATTGGTCGGCGGCGAGAGTCCGGATGCGGGCGGCCGTGGCGTCCGGGCAGAGTGCTGCCAGGGCCCACAGGGAACTGAGGCGGCGACCGGAGGACCAGATGCCAGTGGCCGGAACGGGGTCACGGCGACGTTCTGGGCCGCGAACGTATCCGGATCGAGATAGCTCATGCCGCCGGTCCCACACAGATAGGTGCGGGCGCCGGTCGCGGCGGCCAGGTCGGCGAGCCGGACGGATCGGCCCGGACGGACGGTCAGACGGCTGCTGGTGAGGATCTGGTCCCGCCAGCCGATCAGGTCCAGCAAGACGCGGGGGGACATCTGGGCGACGGCCGCGGTCCGTCCGGTGGTGAACGCGTCCAGCACGGGGTCCAGGGCCTTCGCGAGGGCGGGCCAGTGGGGGCTGGCGCCATAGTGCTGCGGCAGCATCCCGGCGGTCCGGCAGCGGGCCAGGGCGGGGTCGTCGATCACGGCGTCCCGGATGAGGGTGGACCGCCCGTCCGGGAGGTGGGTGGGGATGGTGAGCCACTGCTGACGGGCCGGGGCATCGAGGTCGGCGAGACGGGCTCGGTGCTGGTAGTCGCGGCGGGTGAACTGCACGTCGTCCAGGACGATCCAGTAGTCCGCCGCGAACAGCTTGGCCAGCGTCGTCAGCCTCGGGAACACGTTGGGCTGGTGGATCGCGCACAGCCCGCCAGGGGCAGGCAGGTCACGAGGCGATGAGGCGACTGGTGAAGCCGTCGCGGATGAGGGATTCGTACGCGGCATGCACGTCCTTCGGGACCTGTTGCTCGATGGCGAATCCGAGCTTCGGATACTCGATGACCCGCTGGAGGTCGCCGACGAGCATGTCCAGGACGAGCTTCTCGTCGCCGATTGACTTCAGGTAGTCGTCGAACTCCAGCGGCTCCGACGCACACAGAATCTCGACGTCGGGCCACAGCTTGCGGGCGGTCGCGAACGACCGCCTTTCCATATAGGGCTTAGAGACCAGCAGCACCGTCTTGGGGTGGATGCCGGCGGCGGCGAGGACCTCACGCGAGAGGGTGATGTTCTGCCCTGTGTTCGCCGCGTTCGACTCGAGCAGGATCGCCTCGGCGGGGACGCCGAGGTCGATGGCGTGCTCGCGGAAGTGGACGGCCTCACCGCGCGGGAAGACCTTGGCAGTGGTGGGGCTGTTGCCACCGGTGAACACCAGGGTCGGGAAGAGCCCAGAGCGATACAGCTCGGCGGCATGGGCGGCGACGCCGAGGTCGTGGCTGCCCAGCCCGATCGCCACGTTGACGGGCCTCAGCTCGTGCTGCATCTGGTGGTAGTCCCAGATCAGCTTGGCCTGGCGCCACTGGTCCTCAGTGATGGCCTGCTGGTCGTTGCTCACGCGTTCTCCCTGGTCACCGTTGCCGGGGGCCGGTCGGCCCCTCGCTCATGGTCTTGATGCCCTCAATACTGCGCAGTTGGTGCACGAGTCCGTACTGCGCGGCCACCTGGGCGGCCTGGTCGAGGACGAGGTGTCCATCATCCCGGGTAGCCGTGTCGGAGAGCAGGATGTGGCCATGAGCGGTGTCCAGTCGCACGCGTTGCATCGGTGATTCGGTGGTCCCGCTGTTGCGGGCGATGTCGATGAAGTGCAGGGCCTGGGTGAGGTCGCCGGCGCCGCGGCGGGCGAGGGCGAGTTTCTGGTGGGCCACCGACCAGTCGTCCGGTTCGGTGAGGTCTTCGAAGTCGCGGGTCGCGGCCTGCATGACGCGGGTCGCATAGTCGTGCTGGCCGTCCTTGCTCAGCGCAGTCCCCACCCACAGCCAGGCCCTGGCCCGGTCGCGGCGGGAGAGCCGGTCGTCGACGGCGAGGGTTTCGTAGTTGCGGGCGGCGATCTCCAGCTTCCCGGACATCTCGGTGACCACGGCGAGGGACAGGTCAAGCTGGGCGACGCGGCGGGGGATGTCGAGCTGGGTGAAGACCGCGCGGGCGCCGGCATAGGAGTGCTGGGCGGACAGCGGGCCCAGGACGACGCCCTGGTCGCGCCTCAGGTCGCCGAGCAGGGCGGTGGAGCGGGCGAAGAGATACAGGCCCTTCTCGTCCAGCTCGGGGGCCTTGAACCGGCCGAGCCACCGGGTGAGGAGGCTGTCGGCGAAGGCGAAGTTCTGCCGGGACAGGGCGACCACCACACGGTCGAGGTCGTCGGCCCAGGATTCGTACTCCCAGGCCCGGGGGCCGGAGGTGGTGACACGCCGCCGGGGAGTGGTCAGCGGGCTGGTCATCTCGGACAGGAGCGTTTCGAACCGCAGGTGGACGGCGGCGTCCGCGCGGCCGAGAGCCGTGTCGAGGATGGCCTGGGTGTCGGGTCTGGGTTCGGTGTCGGCGAGCTTGGACTCCCACTTGGATACAGTCGCGACCGCCAGGCCGAGCTGCTGGGCGAAGGCCCGCACGCTCAGTCGCAGGGCGAGCCGCAGGGCCTTGGCCTCCAGGCCGGTCCAGTGGTGCACGGTCGCCACGCGTCGCTCCCTTCCACCGGTCATCGAAGCAGATCCGTGCAGGCAGCGGGACAGAAGTGGAACGGAAGTAGAACGGCTGGTGATTGGCCGCGAGTTGCCCGGACGACACGCTTAAGACGTCACCACTTGACGAGCCTTTTGGACGGTCCTGAGCATGGAACCCCTCACGGAGCATCGCCCGGTCAGTGGCCCGGTCGTTTACGGCTTTATGCGGCTGGTGCGGGTCTCCCGAGCACGGCAGGACGCGCTGGTCACCTCGCTCGCCGAGTACTGTCGCAGCCACGAGCTGCAGCTGTCCGGCGTCTTCACCGACCGCGACGCGGCCGCCGGGCCGGCGTCGGCGGCGTTCACCGGGCTGCTGGACGTGCTCGCGCTGCCGGACGTCTATGGCGTGATCGCCCCGGCCATGTCGCACCTGGGGCCGAAGGCCATAGCCGCTGAACGCGGGCGCCGGATCGAGGCGGTCGGCTCGCGGCTGCTGCTGGTCCGCAAGCCCCGCACCACCCACCACTCCGTCTCCCGCAGCGGCCCCGTCCGCCGCCGCCATTCCGGCACCACCCGCGTCCTGGACGCCGAGTCATGAGGACCGTGATGACCAAGACGACCCAGCGGTTCTTCGAGGCCCGGCCCGAGTCGGTCGGCCAGGCACGGTCCTTCGCCTCCGAGGCCCTGACGGACTGGGGCCTGCCCGACCGCGCCGAGGACATCCGGCTCTGCGTCTCCGAGCTCGTCACCAACGCGCTGGTCCACGGCACCGCCCCCGGCCGCGGCTTCCTGGTCAAGCTCGACATCGACGACGAAGTTGTACGCCTGGAAGTGCACGACAGCCGCAGCCAGCACCCCCAGGCCCGCCAAGCCGCCAGCACGGACACCTCCGGACGCGGCCTGGTCCTGGTGGACGCGCTCGCCGACGGTTGGGGAGTCCACGGCCGCACCCCGTTCGGGAAGGTCGTCTGGTCCTGCTTCAAGACTGCGGAAGGCACGACCCCATGAGCGTCCTTCTCACCCCGCCCTGCCCCGAGCTGCGGCTGCTGGTGTCGCTCGCCGCCTGGACCTGGCCCGGCACCCGCCCGGACGGGGGCGAAATCGCGCACATCCTGATCACCCACACCACTGCCCTGACCGGCTCGGGCACCACCGAGACGGCCGAGGCCAGGATGCGGCGGCTGTCCGCCGCCCTCGGTGGCCTGACCGGCGCCCGGGAGGTCGTCCCGGAGCTGGAGCCCTGCCTTCAGACCGTCGGCGACCAGGTGCTGCTGCGCATCCCCGGCGCCTCCCGCCGACTGCGGCTGCCCACCCGCCGGTCCTGGACCGAACTACTCGCCCGCAACGGCGAGGCGATCCTCCTGCTCGGCCTGGACCCGCTGCCGCAGTCCGCTGACGCCGCCCAGGTCGACACCTACCTGGACGCCGTCCTCGCAGCCGACCGGCTGCTGTTCGGACGCGCCCGCACCCGCTGAACCCACATCTCCTCGCACGGCCCGGCCGGAACGGATGAGAGGTAACTGTCATGGAAATCTTCGAACGCGCCCGGCTGGACGCCTACTTCGCCCGGATCGCCACCCAGTTCGACCCGGGTGAGCAGACCGCGTCGTTCCTGATCACGCACCTGCTCGCCGAGCGTCCCGCGTTCGTTCGCGCGGTCGCCGCGATGACCCGGCTCACCGCGGTGCTGCCCAAGCCGAAGTCCATCCACCCGGCCGCCAAGCGCGAGGTCGAGCAGGCCGTTCCGGTCGATACCCTCACCCTCGAGCTGTTCACCGACGACGACACCGCCCTGGACTACCTCGAGTCCCGGGCCGCAGACGAGACGGTCTGCCTGCTGGACGTAGGCGGCTACTTCGCCCCCAGCCTCGCCGAGGCCCACAGCCGCTTCACCGGCCGGCTCGCCGGGGTGATCGAGGACACCGAGAATGGCCACCGCCGCTACGAGGACCTCGACAAGTTGCCCTGCCCCGTCATCTCAGTCGCCCGGTCCCCGCTGAAGGACCCGGAGGACTTCCTCGTCGGCCAGTCCGTGGTCTTCTCCACCGAGGCCGTCATGCGCGGACGCGGCGACATCCTCCACGGCCGCCCCGCCCTCGTGATCGGCTTCGGCAAGCTCGGCTCCTCGATCGCCCGGCTCCTGCACGCCAAGGGCGTCCAGGTCACCGTTTTCGACATAGACCCCGTCCGCCGCACCCAGGCCCTCTCCCAGGGCTTCGCTGTCGCCCGCAACCGCGAGGCCGCCCTGACCGGCGCCGGCCTGGTCCTCTGCGCGACCGGAGCGGTCTCCCTGCGGGGCGAGGACTTCGCCCACCTCCGCAACGGCACCTACATCGCCACCGTCACTTCCAGCGAGGACGAACTCGACCTCGCCGGCCTCCCCGACGTCTACACCCGCGCGCAGGTCGGTGACCACATCACCCGCTATCAGACCACCGGCCACTACTTCTATCTGGCAAACAACGGCAACGCCGTCAACTTCATCCACGGCGCCAGCGTTGGGCCGTTCATCTTCCTGGTCCAGGGCGAGATCCTCGCCGCGATCAGGATGCTCACCCGCGGAGACCTCGCCCCCGGCATCTACGAGGTTCCCGCGGCCGACCGCGCCGCGATTGCGGCGACCTGGCTCAACTACTTCAACAGGCGATCACCATGGCCATCACGGCAGACCACATCCGCACCACCCTGGCCGCCTACCTCGACCAGCACCCCGACGCCAAGACCAAGCTCGGCGTCGTCCTCGGCCTCCTGGACGACGGCGACGACCTCACCAGCCGCAAGACCCTGCCCGAACACGTCACCGCCGGAGCGATCCTCATCGGCCCCGACAGCCGCATCCTGCATATTCTCCACAACGTCACCCAGAAGTGGCTGCTGCCCGGCGGCCACCTCGAAGCCTCCGACGGCACCCTTCTTCAGGCCGCCGGCCGCGAGCTCACCGAGGAGACCGGCATCCCGCCGCACGTGATCACCCCGCACCGCCAGACCCCCCTCCACATCGACGTCCACCCCATCGACGCGAACCCTGCCAAGGACGAGCCCGCCCACCAGCACTTCGACTTCCGGTTCCTCTTCCGCACCACCGCCGACATCGGCGAACTTCAGACCGAAGAGGTCTCCGATGCCGCCTGGCGCAACCTCGACGACGTCGCCGACCCGCAGCTCCGGCAGCGCATCGCCACGGCCCTCCTTGACGCGGACAGCGACGCTGCCATGACCGGCAAGCTCACTCTCGCTGAGCCCTGGCCCCTTGTCAGCGAGTGACGGACTGACGGGATCGAGAATCCACCCATGCACGACCTACCGTCGGTCGGCACCCCATTCCGGGTGCCGACCGACGGCAGGTCAGCTTGGGCACCCTGCGGATCACCCTCCGAGCGCGCCGATCACCTGCCCCAGGATCGCGAGCGCTGCCTGAGCCCCGGGAGCCGTGTTCAGCGCAGCCATGATGCGCTGTCCCGAGCTCAGCCGTGCCTCGGGCGTCTGCTCAACGTCCTCGAGCACCTCGACGTCGTAGAGGAACTCCTCCTGATCGGGCTGCGGAAGCGCCGGGGCGAGGCCACGGAGTTGGCGCACAAGGTCGGCCAGCTGATCGGCCTGAACACCAAAGTTCTGGGTCACGTGTACGCCCTGAGCGGCCGTGCCGCCGTAGACGTTCTGGTTGAACACCGGGCCCGCCGCTGCGGAGATCTGCTCACTCACGTACTGCCTCGCATTCTTGTCGGACATCGCGCAGAGCTCGCCGCGCGGCGTCAGTGTCAGGGAGTTGAAGTGGCCATCAGCGGGGCTCAGCACTGCCAGCCCGTAGTCAGCCAGGGTTCGGGCTGCGCGCAATATCACTGGAGCGTCCACGTGCTCACCCAGGTAGAGCGTGGTCGCGACGAACATCTGCAGACCGACAGTGCCATCCGGTGACGCGAACGCCTGGGCAATCAGCTGATCGAGAACATGACTGAATCGGGCGCCGTGGTTGTCACGTTCAGCCAGAATCCGATCTGCCTCGCGCAGGCCGCTGTCGGTGATCGCAACATCGGAGCAGCCGGAGGTCTCCAGCACCCAGACATGGCCACGTTCCTGGAGTAGCCATGCTGCTTTCTCCGCCCGCTGGGGGAGCGTCTCATTGTCGCCAGCGAACTCCTTCACACTGACGTACTCGCCTGCCCACCTATTGGTACGGGTGCTGAGCCAGATCAGCAGCGCGTCAGCTGTGCCCTCGGTCGTCACGAGCCCTCAG
The DNA here is from genome assembly GCF_039539045.1 of Streptomyces marokkonensis. Lineage (NCBI taxonomy): Bacteria > Bacillati > Actinomycetota > Actinomycetes > Kitasatosporales > Streptomycetaceae > Streptomyces > Streptomyces marokkonensis. The sequence continues at coordinate 24,171 of NZ_BAABCQ010000039.1, read as the reverse complement.
ATTTCCGCTCGACCACCCTCTGCGATACATCGATGCCTTGCGCTCCTGCGGCACCCGGGTGGATGTGCTGTTCGAAGTGCTGGGATTTCGGTTCGATGTAACTGCGGACTGGTTGACCTGACATTGCGCAGGCGAAGCCCTCGGGCTCCAACCAGACACCGGTCAGCGGACCACCAGTCGTGCTGAGCATCTTCAGTCCGACCAAGTTGCTCGACGCCGCAGTGATCTCGGCGGCCGTCAGCGGGCTACCGTAAAAGGAGTTTACGTCCGAGTCGATGAAGTCGAGGAGTTCCACCGGACGCCCAGGTTCGGCAGTCTCGAATGCCCAGTTGAGGATTGCGTTCTCTGCATAGACCAAACGGTCGCGTCGGCTGCCGATGACCCTCCGGCGCCGGTCAGCCTCCTGCACGCCGGCGGACGTCAAGGTGTAGAAGACAATCTCACCAGCAGCGTTGCGCCCGCGAGGACCGACGTGAGCCCACCCCCGGGAAACCAACCTATGAATGGCCTCTTGAACCGCAGCCTCGCCAGGCAGCGGCAACCGGTCCGGGGAAATATGGATGTTGGGCCCAAGGTGACACGTAGTGTCACCTTCACTCTCGTCCATCGCCCAGAACAGTAGGGTGTCGACGAGCCGATCAGCCGTCATGGGGCGAGTGTAGGTCCGGGAGCCGGGCCAGTGGCCCTGCTCCGTGTGGCGGTCCGGCGACGGCTGGGGCAGACCGAAGAGCAGACGGAGAACATCGAGGGCGCCTTCGCGACGCTCCGCCTTACGGGACCAGACTGCGGGCAGCACCACGATGAGGGTCACTGCGAGCAACATGAGCCGTGATGCGCGGCCCTTAGGAGCCTTCAGGAGACCTTCGGAGGACAGCACGATCGAGACCCCTCCAGGAGTCTCGGTTTGCCATCACCGTGAGTGTCTGCAACTGATCTGCTGCGGGCGACCTATGGAGTTCTGGCGCCGATGGAGGGCACCTCGGCGGTACCTGGACCGCCGACCGTCCACCTTACAGTCTGAGTGTGGGCTCTACCGCGCCTTCTGTACTCCTCGTACGCGTCGCGAAGCCGGGCGGCCTCCATGCCGACCCCACCGGTAACGATCTTCTCGCCTTCGTGGAGGCGCTGGCGGACCGACCGGGTCTTCCCGCCGAGATCCGTCGACGACCACGTCGTCGACCCGGTTGGCGTTCCCACAAGGAACAGATCGTGCCCTTGCTGGTCACACCGGAAACCGTCAAGCACTCCGGCGAAATCGTCTCGGACGATGCTCTCCAGCACCAGTTCCTGCCTTGTCGTGCCTTCGGTAGTCACGATCATCAGGGCGTCGCTGCCCGGTGGCGCCTCCACAGCGAGGGCTCGGATGCGCCCACACCGTCCGCCCTTACCAGCGCACCGGATCTCGATCGCAATCGGCCTGCCTGCCCAACGCGTGGTGTCGGGCATCCGCTTCAGGGTCAAGAGTCTCCACCAACCATGCAGTCGACATTTTCCAAGATGCGCTGCGGCTACGTGAGCCGGGATTCGAGCGGGTGAAGGTCATGGACCAGATCGGTCTGGCGGCAGCTCTGTTCGAGGAAGGCGAGCCGGAGAAGGGCATCGCCGCAGCCCACCAGGCGCTCGATGACGCCACCCGTATCGACTCCACCCTCGTCGCCTCCCGCCTGAACACCCTTTTGAACGCGGCCCGCCGATGCGACTCCCCCGCCGTTGAGGACGTCCGCACTCGAGCGCGAGAACTGGCCGTCGCCCGCCCGACCACCATCGCGGCCTGAGACGGCCTGGGCATCCAGGGCCGTGCCGACAAGGCGTACGGCTCCCGCGCGCGAACCGCGCCTACCTGCACAAGCGCGGTATCCGCTACACGATCCCGGAGAAGCGAGACCAGATCGCCAACCGCAAGAAGCGCGGAACCCACGGTGGCCGGGCACCGAAGTTCGACGCGGCCGACCACAAAAGAGCGCCACGCGGTGGAGTGCGGGATCAATCGCCTCAAGCGCCACCCTGCGGTGGCGACGAGGTACGACAAGCTCGCCGTCCGCTACGAGGCGACCGTGCTGGTCGCAGCTACCAACGAGTCGCTGTGACCAGCACTTTCGATACACGGCCTAGGCCACCCATTGCTCGTAGGCCAGGTTCGCCACCAGGGCGAAGACGACCGTCAGCAGGACGACGCGGACGAAGCCGCTGCCCTTCTTCAGGGCCGTGTGCGCGCCGAACATGCCGCCGGCGAGGTTGAAGACGGCCATCAGAGCGGCCAGCTGCCACAGGACGGCGCCCTGCCAGGCGAAGGTGGCGAGGGCGCCCGCGTTGGTGCAGCAGTTGACGATCTTGGCGGTGGCGGAGGCGGCCACCAGGTCCAGGTGGAGGACGGCGGTGAGCGCCAGGACGAGGAAGGTTCCGGTGCCGGGGCCGACGAGGCCGTCGTAGAAGCCGATGCCGAGGCCCGCGAGGCCGATCGCGGCGAGGATGCGGCGGGGGCCGGCCGGGCCGGTGGCGGGGGCGGTGCCGAAGGCGGGGCGGAAGATCACGAAGGCGGCGACCGCGAGCAGCACCACCATGATCACCGGCTTGAGCACCTCGGTGCTCATCCCGGCGGCGAAGAAGGCCCCGCCGGACGATCCGGCCAGGGCCGCCAGGCCGATGCGTACGGCGGTGCGGACGTCCACCGGCGCCTTGCGGGCGTACGTCACCGCCGCGCCCGTGGTGCCGACGATGGCGACCGCCTTGTTGGTGCCGAGCGCGTGCGCGGCCGGCGTGCCGGCGGGCAGCCCGAGCAGCAGCGCCGGCAGCAGCAGGAGTCCGCCACCGCCGACCACGGCGTCGATCCAGCCGGCCACGAGGGCCGCGAGGCACAGCAGGACGACCGTGGTCAGCGATATGTCGGGCATGATCGCGACCCTAAGGAGGGGATGGATGCCCTGTCCATCAAGATGATGGTCTTCTGAGGTTCCCGAGTCCGGGCGGCTCCCCACGCCCGCGGGCCCGGAGGCTCCCTCACACCCGCGGGCCGGGAGACTCCCTCACACCCGCACCCCGCCCCCGCTGAGGGCAGCGTTCCCCCGGGGAAACAGACGCGATGCCACCGGGTAACACCCGCACCGCACGCTCGATGCCATGACCTCGAATACGCGTGTGGTGGTGATCGGCGCCGGACTCGCGGGCGTCACGCTCGCCCGGCGGCTCGGTGAGCTCGGCACGCCCGCGCTGGTCGTCGGCGACGAGGAGCACCGGCCGTACAACCGGGTGCTGCTCGCCGAGGTGCTGGCCGGACGGTACGGCCCCGAGGTGATCGCCCTGCCGGCGCCCGCCGGGCTGCTGCGCGGCCGGGTCACCGGCATCGACCGGGCCGGGCGGACCGTCCGGTGCGCCGACGGCTCCCTGATCGCATACGACACGCTGGTCCTGGCCACCGGCTCCAACGCCGTACTGCCGCCACTGCGCGGCCTGTTCACCCCGGACCGCGAGCTGCCCGAGGGTGTGCACGCGTTCCGGACGATGGACGACTGCCTGGGGTTGTCCAAGACGGTACGGCCCGGGGTGCGGGCGGTCGTCGTCGGGGGCGGGCTGCTCGGGGTGTCCGCCGCCCGCGCGCTGGCCGTGCGCGGCGCGCAGGTCGTCCTCGCCCAGCAGTCCGAGCGGCTCATGGAGGGCCGGCTCGACCCGGCCGCCGCCGCGCTCGTGCGGCGGCATCTGGAGGGCCTCGGCGTCGAGGTGCACACCGAGTGCCGGGTACGCGACGTGCGCAGCGTCGGCGGGGCGGTGCGGTCGGTGGAGCTGGCCGACGGGTACGCCCTCGGCGCCGACCTGGTCGTCCTCGCCTGCGGGGTCCGGCCGCGCGTCGGCCTCGCGCAGGCGGCGGGCCTGGAGGTCGGCAAGGGCGTGGTCGTCGACGACGAGCTGCGCACCTCCGACCCGCACATCCACGCCGTCGGCGACTGCGCCCAGCACGCCGGACGCGTGTACGGGCTGGCCGCGCCCGCCCTCGAACAGGCCGGTGCGCTGGCCGGGCTGCTCGCCGGGGACGGCACCGCCGCCCGCTACACCGGCACCCGGTCCCTGACCCGCCTCACCCTCACCGGGCCCGGCGGCCCCTTCGGGCCGGACAGCCCCTTCGACCTCGCCGCGTTCGGCGAGACCGACCCCCGCCCCGGCGACGACGTCGTGCAGCTCGCCGACGCCACCCGGGGCACCTACCGCAAGGTCGTCGTCCGCGACGACCGGCTGGTCGGCGGGGTCCTGGTCGGCGAACTCGGCACCGTCGCCGCGCTCGCGCGCGCCTGGGAGGGAGCAGAGCCGCTCCCGTCCGACGGCGGCCCCCTGCTCCACCTGCTCACCAATGACGGAGGCTCCTGATGACCGCCACCCCGGGGCCCACCCCCACCATCGTGCTCGTCGGCCACGGCATGGTCGGCCAGCGCTTCCTCGAAGTGCTCGCCGAGCGCGGCCTGACCGGCACGTACCGCGTGGTCGCGCTGTGCGAGGAGCCGCGCCCCGCCTACGACCGCGTCCAGCTCACCTCGTACTTCTCGGGCAGGACCCCCGACGACCTGTCGATGACCGACCTGGCCTTCATCGAGGAGCACGGCATCGAGCTGCGCGTCGGCGACCCGGCGGTGACCGTCGACCGGGACGCCCGCAAGGTGACCGCCCGTTCCGGGCTGGTCGTCGAGTACGACGTGCTGGTGCTGGCCACCGGCTCCTACCCCTTCGTCCCGCCGGTCCCCGGCAAGGACGCCGAGGGCTGCTTCGTCTACCGGACGATCGAGGACCTGCTCGCCATCGAGGAGTACGCGAAGAACGCGACGACCGGCGCGGTGGTCGGCGGCGGGCTCCTCGGCCTGGAGGCGGCGGGGGCGCTCAAGGGCCTCGGACTCACCTCGCACATCGTGGAGTTCGCGCCCCGCCTGATGCCGGTCCAGGTCGACGAGGGCGGCGGCGCGGCGCTGCTGCGCACCATCGAGGGCATGGGCCTGTCCGTCCACACGGGAGTGGGCACGCAGGAGATTCTTACCGGCGAGGACGGCGCCGTCACCGGCATGAAGCTGTCCGACGGTTCCCAACTCGCCACCGACCTCGTGGTGTTCAGCGCCGGTGTCCGCCCCCGCGACCAGCTGGCCCGGGACTGCGGTCTGGCGGTCGGCGAGCGCGGCGGCATCAGCGTCGACGAGCAGTGCCGCACGGTCACCGACGCGCACGTGTTCGCGATCGGCGAGTGCGCCCTGGCGTCCGACGGGCGGGTGTACGGGCTGGTGGCGCCCGGTTACGAGCAGGCCGAGACGGTGGCCGCGACCATCGCCGCCGACGAGGCGTCCTTCACCGGCGCCGACCTGTCCACCAAGCTGAAGCTGCTCGGCGTGGACGTGGCGTCCTTCGGCGACGCGCACGGCACCGCCGAGGACTGCCTGGACGTCGTCTACTCCGACTCCCGCGCGGGCCTCTACAAGAAGCTGGTCGTCGGCCGCGACGGCACACTGCTCGGCGGCATCCTGGTCGGCGACGCGGAGGCGTACGGCACGCTGCGCGCCTTCACCGGCTCCGTCCCGCCGGTCTCCCCCGAGTCTCTCGTGCTGCCCGCCGGTGCCGGGGCCCCGGCCCAGCTGGGCCCGTCCGCGCTCCCCGACGACGCGGTGATCTGCTCTTGCCACAGCGTCACCAAGGGCACGATCCGCGGCGCGGTGACGGAGCACTCCTGCACCACCGTGCCCGAGGTGAAGAAGTGCACCAAGGCCGGCACCGGCTGCGGCTCCTGCGTCAAGGTACTCGGCCAGCTGGTCACCGCCGAGCTGGAGGCGAGCGGCGTCGAGGTCGACAAGGGCCTGTGCGGCTGCTTCGCCCAGACCCGCGAGGAGCTGTACGAGATCGTCCGCGCCCTGCGGATCACCTCCTACCGCGAGCTGCTGGACCGGCACGGCCGGGAGGGCGCCCGGGGCGGTGACGGCTGCGAGGTCTGCAAGCCGGCGGTCGGCTCGATCATCGCCTCCCTCGCCCCGGCGATCGGCGCGAGCGGCTATGTCCTGGAAGGCGAGCAGGCGGCCCTCCAGGACACCAACGACCACTTCCTGGCCAACCTCCAGAAGAACGGCTCCTACTCCGTCGTCCCGCGCATCCCCGGCGGCGAGATCGCCCCCGAGAAGCTGATCGTCATCGGCGAAATCGCCCGGGACTTCGGGCTCTACACGAAGATCACCGGCGGTCAGCGCATCGACATGCTCGGCGCCCGCATCGAGCAGTTGCCGGTGATCTGGGCCCGGCTGGTGGACGCCGGCTTCGAGTCCGGGCACGCGTACGGGAAGTCGCTGCGCACGGTGAAGTCCTGCGTCGGCCAGACCTGGTGCCGTTACGGCGTCCAGGACTCGGTCCGGATGGCGATCGACCTGGAGCTGCGCTACCGGGGGCTCAGGTCGCCGCACAAGCTCAAGTCGGCGGTCTCCGGGTGCGCCCGCGAGTGCGCCGAGGCCCAGTCGAAGGACTTCGGCGTGATCGCCACCTCCAACGGCTGGAACCTCTACGTCGGCGGCAACGGCGGCGCCACCCCGCGCCACGCGGACCTGCTCGCCCAGGACCTCTCGGACGCCGAACTGGTCCGCCTGATCGACCGGTTCCTGATGTTCTACATCCGCACCGCCGACAAACTGGAACGCACCTCCACCTGGCTGGAGCGCGTCCCGGGCGGCCTGGACCACGTACGGGACGTCGTCGTGCACGACTCGCTCGGCATCTGCGACGAGCTGGAGTCGCTGATGTCCGCCCACGTCTCGCACTACCGCGACGAGTGGGCCGAGACCATCAACGACCCCGAGAAGCTGGCCCGGTTCGTGTCCTTCGTGAACGCGCCCGACACCCCCGACCCGGTCGTGGGCTTCGTGCCCGAACGCGACCAGATGAAGCCCGACCTGCCGCTGCTGAACATCGGCCTGCGGCCCACCGAGGAAGACCTCGAAGAAGACCGCGAAGAAGACGTCCTGGAAGGAAGCACCCGGCGATGACCCTGGCACCCGAGTCCCTGGCACCCGAGACGACCGGCCTCAAGGTCCGACTGCGCCTGACGGACGACTGGTTCACGGCCTGCGACCTCGGCGCCCTGCTCCCCGGCCGGGGCGTCGCGGCCCTGCTGCCGGACGGCGGCCAGGTGGCCCTGTTCCGCGACCGGAACGGTGAGCTGTACGCCATCGGCAACCGGGACCCGTTCACCGGGGCGGCGGTCCTCTCCCGCGGCCTGACCGGCACTCACCGGGGCCGCCCGTTCGTCGCCTCCCCGCTGCTCAAGCAGCGCTTCGACCTGGCGACCGGGCAGTGCCTGGACGACGAGGCGGTCCGGGTGGAGACGTACGAGGTGACGGCCGCGTAGGCCCCCTGGAGGCGGAGGGGTGGGTACCGTTCTGGTGGCGGACGGCGGGCCGACGGCCCAATGGCCCGGGTCGACTGTCGGTTTCCTGCCAAAGCCGGCCGGCGCCTCGAATTCCCCCCGGGGGTCGGGTTTCATCGAGGCCCAAGCCCTTCTCGCCTGGAGGCCCGCACCATGACTCGGAAACACCACCCCCGCCCGTCCCGGCGCGCGCTGCTCGGCGGTGCCGCCGGCGCCGCGCTGGCGGTGGCCGCCGGTACCGGCTCCGCCGAAGCCGCCACCGCCCCCGCAACCGTGTGGCCGACCGAGTTCCCGCTGCCCGACGGCTGGCTGCCCGAGGGCATCACCATCGGGCGCGGGCCCTACGCCTACATGGGCTCACGCGCCGACGGCGCCGTCTACCGCACCGACCTGCGCACCGGCAGGGGCCGGATCGTCCACGAGGGCGGTCCGGGCCTCGTGGCCATCGGCCTGAAACTGGACCACGACGGCCTGCTGTACATCGCCGGTGGCGGCGGCGGAACCGCCCGGATCGTCGACGCCCGCACCGGCAGACTGCTGCGTACCCACCAGCTCACCGGCACCACCGGTCATTTCGTCAACGACGTGGTCCTGCTCGGCGACCGCGCCTGGTTCACCGACTCGTACGGGCCCGTCCTGTACGGCGTCCCGCGCGGCCGGCGCGGCGGCGTGCGCACGCTGCCGCTGTCCGGCGACTGGGAGCAGACGCCGGACGTCATCAACGCCAACGGCGTCGTCTCCACCCCCGACGGGCGCGGACTGATCGTCGTCAGGATGGCTGCGGGCGAGCTGTACCGCGTCAGCCTCCGGACCGGCCGCGCCACCCGGATCCGGCTGGTCGGCGCGGACGACGTGGTCAACGGCGACGGCCTGGTACGGGTCGGCCGCACGCTGTACGTCGTGCAGAACCGGAACAACCTGGTCAGCGTCTGGGACCTGGACGCGAGGGCCGGCCGGGCGACCCTGCGCCGCACGATCACCGACCCCCGCTTCGACGTCCCCGCCACCGCCGCCCGCTTCGGCGACCGCCTCTATCTCGTCAACGCGCGCTTCACCAGTCCGCAGACACCCGAGACGACGTTCACGGCGGTGGCGGTGCGGCGCTGAACCGCCCAGGGCGTCAGCGCGCCGCGTCGAACAGCCCAGGGCGTCAGCGCGCCGGCTTCAGGCCCCCAGTGCCTCGTACGTGACACCCGTCAGCCGCTCGGAGGCGGCCCACAGCCGCTCCCCCATCGCGTCGTCGGTGGTCCAGGGAGCCCGCCAGGACGGTGCGGGCTCCCCGCGCCACATCGCGAAGGACGGGCCGGTGAAGGAGTCGGCGGGTACGCCGGGCGCGGTCGCCGCGTACAGGACGGGCAGCGCGCCCGACTCGGCGGGCTGGGCGACGACCCGGTTCGCGAGCCGCATCATCCGCTCGGCGAGCCGGCGCCCCTCCGCGCGGGGCCCGGCGGTGAGCAGATTCGTCTCCGCGTACCCCGGATGGGCGGCGACCGCGCGCACGTCCGAGGCGCCGTCCCGGGCGGCGAGCCGACGCGCCAGCTCGTGGGTGAAGAGCAGGTTGGCGGACTTGGAGCGGGCGTAGGCGGTCCAGCGCCCGTACCGCCGTACGTTGTTGAGGTCGCGCGGATCGATGTTGGCCAGCGCGTGCATGAAGCTGGAGACGGTCACGACGCGGGCGCCCGGCGTGGCGAGCAGGGTGGGCAGCAGCAGCCCGGTGAGGGCGAAGTGGCCCAGGTGGTTGACGCCGAACTGCGTCTCGAAACCGTCCGACGTCGTCCCGTGGGGCAGCGCCATGACCCCGGCGTTGTTGACGAGGAGGTCGACCCGCTCGTAGGGCAGCCCGTACGCGAACTCGCGGACGGAGGCCAGGTCCCCGAGGTCCAGCCGCGCCACTTCCACGGCGGCGTCCGGCACCTCGCCGAGGAGGCGCTCCACGGCGGCACTCCCCCGCGACTCGCTGCGGCAGGCCAGCACCACGCACGCGCCCTTGCGGGCCAGCTCGCGGGCCACCACGTAGCCGAGGCCGCTGTTGGCGCCGGTGACGACGGCGACGCGTCCGTCCAGGCCGGGCATGTCGCCCACGTTCCAGCCGGTCATCAACGGCTCCTTCCCTGGTCCGGACCCCTCTCACCGTACGCGCCGACACTCCGGAGCGGAGAGTTACCGTCCGGTCACGTCACGTTCGCGTCACGAGTCCTTCATATCGCCACCACATCTCCGGTACCTCAATAGCTTCATCACCTCATATCCGCTCATCCACACCATCTCCGGGACTCTCGATGAACCTGCTCCGCAAGCCCGTCGCCGTGGCTGTCGCCGCGCTGGCCCTGGCCGCCCTGCCGACCGCCGCCCAGGCCCACGAAGGCACCCACCCGTTCGACAACTGCACCGAGGCGTACGAGAACGGGTACTCCAACATCAAGAAGGATGACAAGCACTACGCCGAGGACCTGGACCGCGACAAGGACGGCGTCGGCTGCGACAAGCCGCCCGCGGGCTTCGTGCCCGCCGGCGACAAGGACGAGAAGGACGCAGCCGAGAAGGACGACGACGGGGCCGGCTCCGGGAACGCGGAGAACTCCGGCAGCGGCGAGGCCGGCGGCTCGAAGGAGGCCGCCGGGCAGCAGGGCGCCGACCTGGCCGAGACCGGCGGCGACGACACCACCCCGTACATCGCGGCGGGCGGCGCGGCCGTCGTGCTCGCCGGCGGCGGGCTGCTGCTGGCGGTGAACAGGCGGCGCGCGACACGCTGAGGACGAGCCTCAGCGATCCGGCCCGCCTTCCGCGGACCCCGGGCGCGGCGGGGCGGCCTTCCGGGCCCGCCGCCCCCGCCGCACCCGGGATGTCACGGATTGAAGGTCATGGTGGCGTACACCCGGTCGAAGCGTCCGGCGGCCAGGTCCTGCCGGGCGATCGACCAGGAGAAGCAGGCCATCGCCATCTCGTTGACCCCGGGCCACCACTGGGCGAGGCACACCCAGTCCTCGGGGCGTGTCTCCGTGTGGGCTGCCGGCAGCTCGCCCCGCGCCTCCGCCCGGGCCGCCTCCCGTCCGGCCGCCACGGCGGGGTCCTCCACGGGGTCCTCGTCCAGGGAGTACCCGCCGAGCTGGAGACCGGGATGATGGTATTCGTCCGGCACTTCCTCCCAGGCACTCAGCAGTTCCTCGACGTAGGGGTGCCCCGGGAGCGGACTGAGGACGGAAGGGGGGCCGGGGTCGCGGACCATGGAGTGGTACGGCAGAGAGGCATCGCACATCAGGCGCAGCGGGCCCTCCGGGAAATCCGATCCGTATATCTCGTCCCATTCCAGGAAGAGGTCCACCCGGCGTTCCTCGACGAGCGTGCCTGCGGGTATGTGGAGCGCGCTGCCCAGGTTCCTCTCGTCGATGGACTCGGGGTCGGGGTCGGCGAACAGCATCAGGTGGCCGTCGGGGGGCAGGCCGAGATCGGTCGAGCCCTCGGGCAGCGCGGCGAGGTCGATGGTGGCGACGAGCATGCACCAGGGGTCGGGGGCGTCCGGGGGAAGCACGAAAGGGCCGCCGAGCCGGCCCACGACCGGCTCGTCGCCTGGTTTCAGCTGCAGGATCGCGCACGGCCGTGCGGTGCCCAGCCACCGGTCGACGTCGTCCGGGGGGATGCCGGCCGCGAGCGCCTCCTCACGGAACTGGTCCAGCCTGTTCGGCTTGTCCGGTGTTTCGTCGGTCATACGGATCTCCCTAGGCCGGAACCGGCCAGGTAGCAGGGGCGCGACGCACGGTGCGAAGCAGCGGGTCGCGGGCCGGTGGCGGTCGGCTCTGTCGTGGGAGGACTGTAGGGGCCGGCTCTGACAGCGGCACCCACGGCCGGTCCCGGGTTCGGGTTCGGGTTCGGCCCGCTCGCCACGCGGGGCGGGTGAAGCAGCGGGGCCTGAGCGCCTGTCCTGCCCTGCCCTGCCCTGCTTTGCCGCGCCGTCCCGACGGGCCGGGCGTCTCGCCCCTTTGCGCGCACGCGAGCGGGCGGCACCCCCGCACAAGGGTGCCGCCCGCTCTTCGTGAACCGGAGCCGCCGCCGATCGGTGAGGGTGGTCGGGTGACAGACGGCGGCTCCGGGGCCTGATGCCCTCTCAGGGGCTACCGGTGGTCGCTGCCTTTGGACTGCGACGCCGCCCGGCCCGCTTCCAGCCGGGCCACCGGGATCCGGAACGGGGAGCAGGAGACGTAGTCCAGGCCCACCTCGTGGAAGAAGTGCACCGACTCCGGGTCGCCGCCGTGCTCACCGCAGACGCCGAGCTTGAGGTCGGGGCGGGTGGCGCGGCCGGCCTTCGCGGCGGCGGCGACCAGGGAGCCGACGCCGTCCCTGTCGATCGTCTCGAACGGGGAGACGCCGAAGATGCCCTTCTCCAGGTAGGCCGTGAAGAAGCTGGCCTCCACGTCGTCGCGGCTGAAGCCCCACACGGTCTGGGTCAGGTCGTTGGTGCCGAAGGAGAAGAATTCCGCGGCCTCGGCGATCTGACCGGCGGTCAGCGCGGCACGCGGCAGCTCGATCATCGTGCCGATCGACAGCTTGAGCTTCGCGCCCGTGGCGGCCTCGACCTCTGCGATGACCTGGTCGGCCTCGTCACGGACGATCTCCAGCTCCTGGACGGTGCCGACCAGCGGGATCATGACCTCCGCACGCGGGTCGCCCTTGGCCGCCCTGCGCTCGGCCGCCGCCTCGGCGATCGCCCGCACCTGCATGGTGAACAGACCGGGGATGACCAGGCCGAGACGGACGCCGCGCAGGCCCAGCATCGGGTTCTGCTCGTGCAGGCGGTGCACGGCCTGGAGCAGGCGCAGCTCGTTCTCGTGCGGCTCCTGCCGGGACTCGGCGAGTGCGACGCGCACCGACAGCTCGGTGATGTCCGGCAGGAACTCGTGCAGCGGCGGGTCGAGGAGGCGGATGGTGACCGGCAGGCCGTCCATCGCCTCGAACAGCTCGACGAAGTCCCGCCTCTGGAGCGGGAGCAGCGCCTGAAGGGACTCCTCGCGCTCGGCCTCGGTGTCGGCCAGAATCAGTCGCTCCACCAGTTCGCGCCGGTCGCCGAGGAACATGTGCTCGGTGCGGCACAGGCCGATGCCCTGGGCGCCGAAACGGCGGGCGCGCAGCGCGTCCTCGGCATTGTCGGCGTTGGCGCGCACCCGCAGTCGGCGCTTGCGGTCGGCGAAGGCCATGATGCGGTGCACGGCCTCGACCAGTTCGTCGGCGTCCTCGGCGCCCGCGTGCATACGGCCCTCGAAGTACTCGACGACCGGGGAGGGCACGACCGGGACCTCGCCCAGGTAGACCTTGCCGGAGGAGCCGTCGATGGAAATCACGTCGCCCTCCTCGACGACGTGCCCGCCGGGCACGGTCATCCGGCGGCGCTTGGTGTCGACCTCCAGCTCCTCCGCTCCGCAGACACAGGTCTTGCCCATGCCGCGCGCGACCACGGCCGCGTGGGAGGTCTTGCCGCCGCGCGAGGTCAGGATGCCCTCGGCGGCGATCATGCCGTCCAGGTCGTCGGGGTTGGTCTCGCGGCGGACCAGGATGACCTTCTCGCCGGAGCGGGACCACTTCACGGCCGTGTACGAGTCGAAGACCGCCTTGCCGACCGCCGCGCCCGGCGAGGCCGCGATGCCCCGGCCCACCTTCTCGACCTTGGCGTCGTCGTCGAAGCGCGGGAACATCAGCTGCGCGAGCTGGGCGCCGTTGACGCGCTGGAGGGCCTCCGCCTCGTCGATCAGGCCCTGGTCGACGAGCTGGGTGGCGATACGGAAGGCCGCACCCGCCGTGCGCTTGCCGACGCGGGTCTGGAGCATCCACAGCTGACCGCGCTCGATGGTGAACTCGATGTCGCAGAGGTCCAGGTAGTGGTTCTCCAGGGTCTCCATGATCTGCATCAGCTGGTCGTACGACTTCTTGTCGATCGACTCCAGCTCCGCCAGCGCGACCGTGTTGCGGATGCCGGCGACGACGTCCTCGCCCTGGGCGTTCTGGAGGTAGTCGCCGTAGACGCCCTGGTGGCCGGAGGCGGGGTCGCGGGTGAAGGCGACGCCCGTACCGGAGTCGGGGCCCAGGTTGCCGAAGACCATGGAGCAGACGTTGACGGCGGTGCCCAGGTCGTGCGGGATGCGCTCCTGGCGGCGGTAGAGCTTGGCGCGCTCGCCGTTCCACGAGTCGAAGACGGCCTTGATGGCGAGGTCCATCTGTTCGCGCGGGTCCTGCGGGAAGTCGCGGCCGGCCTCGGCCTTGACGATCTTCTTGAACTTGGTGACCAGCTTCTTGAGCTCGGCGGCCTCCAGCTCGGTGTCGACCACGACCTTCTTGGTCGCCTTCGCCGCCTCCAGCGCCTCCTCGAAGAGGTCGCCGTCGACGCCGAGGACGGTCTTGCCGAACATCTGGATCAGGCGGCGGTAGGAGTCCCAGGCGAAGCGGTCGTCGCCGGCCTGCTTGGCCAGGCCCTGCACCGACCTGTCGGAGAGGCCGATGTTGAGGACCGTGTCCATCATGCCGGGCATGGAGAACTTGGCTCCGGAACGGACCGACACGAGGAGGGGGTCGTCGGCCTGGCCGAGCTTCTTGCCCATCTTCTCTTCGAGGGCGTCGAGGTGCGCACTCACCTCGTCACGCAGTGCCGCCGGCTCCTCACCACTGTCGAGGTAGGTCTTGCAGGCCTCGGTGGTGATCGTGAAGCCGGGAGGGACCGGAAGGCCCAGATTGGTCATCTCGGCGAGGTTGGCGCCCTTGCCGCCGAGGAGGTCCTTGAGGTCCTTGTTGCCCTCGGTGAAGTCGTAAACGAACTTCGCCGTGTTCGCTACCTGGGGTTCTTTGTTTTCCGACACGGGTCTCGACTCCTCGAGGACGCGGTGGCTGCCCTGACGGCGAGGAATGTACCCAGATCAAAGGCTCCTGGGTACGTCCACTTGCGCGTCATGCGCCTGTAACCACTCGTCCGCCAGTGGATCGAAAGTCAAGGCTTGGCAAGCGACCGAGGGATTGTGTTTTCACTTCTTGAACGGAGGGGCTCCCGAGACCTCCATCATCCGCTCTTCTGAGCACCATTCCACACGTTTGAGTTCGATCGATGAACGATCAAGCCATGGCACTGAGTGCCACACTTTGAGGAAGTGGAATCGCCCAAGATCCGCTCATCTGAGCGCAACCTCTATCAGAGGTGGCGAGAATCACGCTGCCACAGGCCGCCGGATTTCACCATGCGGACGCGTGAACGGACCGCTTTCGGCGGACGTACGACAGTGCGGCGGCCCCGGCCCCCTCGCCCGGGCCGCCATCCACCGGGTTACGCACGGAAGGACCTCCGGGCGCCTGTCATCACGCCTTTCCGCCGGCCACCACGGACCGACGAGGCGGAGTTCGCGAAGGAGGCGCAGGGGGACCGCTTCGGCGCCGCGCCCGGCGCGCAGCTGGTGCCGGACCTGCGCGGCAAGGACATGATCTTCTTCCTGACGGCGTACGGCTCCGCGCCGCGCCCGACCGGAGGCTGATCAGCCTCCGGAGGTGTCCAGCTCGGCGTCCTCGCCGACGCCGGCGCAGTCGTACGGGTCCTTCAGCCAGCCGTCCGGCAGGACCACCCGGTTGTTGCCGGAGGTGCGGCCGCGGGGACCGTCGGCGCCGGTGGGCCAGGGCTGGTCGAGGTCGAGTTCGTCGAGGCCGGCGCGCAGTGCCTCCAGGGAGGAGGTGATCGCGAGCCTCTTGCGCATCTCGGAGCCGACCGCGAAGCCCTTCAGGTACCAGGCGACGTGCTTGCGGAAGTCGATGACGCCGCGCGCCTCGTCGCCGATCCACTCGCCGAGCAGGGTGGCGTGCCGGACCATCGCGTCGGCGACCTCGCGCAGCGTGGGCCGTACGTAGGAGTCGGTACGTCCCTCGAAGGCGGCGACCAGGTCGGCGAAGAGCCACGGCCGCCCCAGGCAGCCGCGCCCCACGACGACGCCGTCGCAGCCGGTCTCGCGCACCATGCGCAGCGCGTCCTCGGCGGACCAGATGTCGCCGTTGCCGAGCACGGGGATCTCCGGGACGTGCTCCTTCAGGCGGGCGATGGCGTCCCAGTCGGCGGTGCCGCCGTAGTGCTGGGCGGTGGTGCGGCCGTGCAGGGCGATGGCACTCACGCCCTCCTCGACGGCGATGCGGCCGGCGTCGAGGTAGGTGAGGTGGTCGCCGTCGATGCCCTTGCGCATCTTCATGGTGACGGGCAGGTCGCCCGCGCCGCTCACGGCCTCGCGGACGATGGCCCGCAGCAGGTTCCGCTTGTACGGGAGCGCCGAGCCGCCGCCCTTGCGGGTCACCTTGGGCACCGGGCAGCCGAAGTTCAGGTCGATGTGGTCGGCGAGGTCCTCCTCCGCGATCATGCGGACGGCCTTGCCGACGGTCACCGGGTCGACGCCGTACAGCTGGATCGAACGCGGCGTCTCGGTCGCGTCGAAGTGGATCAGCTGCATGGTCTTCTCGTTGCGCTCGACCAACGCCCGGGTGGTGATCATCTCGCTCACGAACAGGCCCTTGCCCCCGCTGAACTCCCGGCACAGTGTGCGGAAGGGCGCGTTGGTGATCCCGGCCATCGGCGCCAGCACGACGGGCGGCGCGACGGTGTGCGGGCCGATCTGCAACGGCCGGGCGGTGGTGCTGGGGGCGGGTGTGGTGGGCGTGGACATTCCTCCATTGTCACGCACGCGGGACGGTGCTCGCCGCACCAGGAGCAAAGGAGCATGTACAAGCCATTAGTTAACCGCACTATCGATATACGCGTATGGGGGCGGCCGGTGCCGGAGGCTCCGCCGGCCCGCCGCACAGCCGAGCAGACGGCCGAGCGGGCGGACGGCCGAGCGGGCGGACGGCCGAGCGCCCAAAGCCGGCGGAGGTACGAAAGGCGGCGGGCGTCCGTCCTTGACCGGCCCCGGTCGTCGTGTCCGGGGCGGACTCCTGTGGCCCGGGCAGCAGGAGTGGGCGTCGACTGCTCCCCCGGGAGCAGGGCAGGGCTCCTCCCTCCGGCGGATGCGTGCGGGTACCTCGCGGGAGCACAGTGAAGAGGTCTCAGCAGTCGGCCACACGACGGGAGCACGGGATGCTGCTGATCGAGGTTTTCGTTCCCAGGGGCGCCTTGGCCGAGGAGGAGCGGCAGGAGCTCGGGCACCGGCTCATCGACACACTCATGGTCGAGGACGACAGCCACGCCATCGAGATCATCGACGCCCAGCGCGCGATCACCCAGGTGCTCGTACACGAACCCAGCACCTGGGTCCTCGGCGGGCGGCCGACGGCGGACCCCGCAGACCCGCCCCGCTACCTGGTGCGGGTCACCGTCCCGGCGTCGTGGCGCAAGGAGGTGAGCGGGCACGCCGTGGAGATCGTCACCGGCGTCCTGGCCGAGACCGAACGGGCCGCCGGCCGCGACCCCGAGCGGGTGAGGCGTGAGCCGCACGCCGTGGTCCTCGTGGACGGCATCTCCGAGGGCGGTATCGGGATCCACGGCAGGGCCATGAGCAGCCTGGACCTCACCGAACTCGTCTCGCGCCCCTACCGCGACGGCGTCACTCCACCTCCGGCACCGGAACCGCCACAGAACGTGCTGGTCGACCCGGTCTGCGGCATGAACGTCGACCTCGCCGACTCCCCGCTCACGCTGGTGCACCAAGGGGTCCTGTACGGCTTCTGCCACGGCCTGTGCCGACGGTCTTTCGCGGACGAACACGGGGTGCCGCTCGGCCGGTGACCGGGAGGCCGTCGCGGAAGCCGGGCGGGGCGCGGGCGGGTACGTGGGCGTGGGGCGCGCTCAGCGCGTGAGGGCCGGCAGCCGCTCCGCCACCTTCGGCCAGTACTTCACGACCGCCTCCTCCACCTGCGGCAGCGCCCGCTGCCCCGCCAGCGCCAGGGCGATCGCCGCGGCCACGCCCGCCCAGGCGAGGGGGCCCAGCGGGGTACAGCCGAAGAGCTGGCTGGCGCCCGGCGTCTGGACCAGGGCGACCAGCGCGGCGGCGGAGCCCAGCGACGTGACCTGGACCAGGCGGCTGCCGCGGCGGTCGGCCAGGGTCTGGGCGAGCTGGGTGCCGACCACGGCGCACAGGGCCATTGTCGTCGACCGGCGCCCGGTGCCCGGCGTGAAGCGGCCGAAGAGCCAGGCCGCGGTCGCGCCGAGTGCCGTGGTCAGGGCCCGGTGCCGGATCTGGCGGATCAGGGGCTCGCCCAGCACCGCCGTGCCGAGCGGCGTGCCCGCGTCGGCCTCCTCCTGCTCGGGGTCCCCGGTGGGCGTCACCGCCACCGCCATCGCGGGGAACAGGTCGGTGAACAGGTTGACCAGCAGCATCTGCCGGGTGGACAGCGGGGCGGCGCCGCCGAGGACGGTGCCGAGGATGCCGAAGCCGACCTCGCCCGCGTTGCCGCCGATCAGGATGGCGATGGCGTCGGCGACGCTGTGCCACAGCGCCCGGCCCTCCCGGACCGCCTCCACCAGGACCAGCAGGTCGTCGCCCGTGACGACCAGGTCGGCGGCGTTGCGGGCGGCGGCCGAGCCGCGGGCACTGATGCCGACGCCGATGTCGGCGGCGCGGATGGCGGCGGCGTCGTTGGCGCCGTCGCCGACCATGCCGACAACCCGCCCGGCGTCCCGCAGGGACTCGACGACCTGGAGCTTCTGCTCGGGCGCCACCCGGGCCACGACGTCCGCGTCGCGCAGCATGCGGGAGCGGACCGTGCGGTCGGCGGCGGCGAGTTCGTCGCCGGTGACCACGACCGCGTCCTCGGGCCAGCCCAGGTCGACGGCGATGGCGCGGGCGGTCTGCGGATGGTCGCCGGTCAGCACCACGGGCCGTACGCCCGCCTCGCGCAGCCCGCGCACCAGCGCCGGGGACGTCTCACGGGCCACGTCGGCCAGCGCGAGCATTCCGGTGAACTCCAGCTTGGACGGCTGCTGTTCGAGTACGTCGGCCGCCTTCTCACCCCGGCGCAGGGGTCGGCGGGCCACCGCGATGATGCGCAGTCCGTCGCGGGCCAGGCTCTGCGCCACCTCCCAGGCGTGCGACGGCAGGTCGGCGCAGGCGGGCAGCACGGTCTCCGGGGCGCCCTTGACGACCAGTACCGGCGCCCCGTCCCCGTCCCGTCCGACGGCTGCGGCGTAGCCGCGGGAGGTCTCGAAGGGCAGGCCCTCGTCCTGCGTCCACTCCGGGTCGTCCCCGGCGGCGTCCAGTACGGCCTCGTCGGTGGCGTGGGTGGGGCGGGTGCCCTCGCCGTCCAGGCGGGGGCAGGCGCGCGCGGCGATCCGTACGGCGCCCGCGGCGTCCGGGTCGTCCACCTTGCGGACCGTGCCGTCGGCGCCCGCGACCCGCGTCAGCCGCAGCCTGTTCTCGGTGAGCGTGCCCGTCTTGTCGAAGCAGATGGTGTCCATGCGGCCCAGCGCCTCCAGCGTGCGCGGGGTGCGCACGAGGACCCCGCGGCGGCTGAGCCGGCGGGCCGCGGCCAGTTGCGCCACCGTCGCCACCAGCGGCAGCCCCTCGGGCACGGCGGCCACCGCCACCGACACACCACCGGCGACGGCCTGCCGGATCGGCGCCCCGCGCAGCAACGAGAGGCCGGTCACGGCGGCCCCGCCGGCGAGGGTGAGCGGGAGCGCCTTGCGGGTGAGTTCCTGGAGCCTGGCCTGCACTCCGGCCGCCGAGGGCGTACGGGCGGCCAGCGCGACCGCCCGCGCCGCCTCGGTGTGGTCGCCGGTGTCCACGACGACGGCCTGGGCCCGCCCGGCCACCACGGTCGTGCCCTCGAAGACCATGCAGTACCGCTCGGCCACCGGAGCGCGGGGCGCCGGGTCCACGCACTTGTCCACCGGCAGCGACTCGCCGGTCAACGCGGACTCGTCCACCTCCAGGCCGTCCTCCCACAGCAGCCGGGCGTCGGCGGGCACGACGTCGTCCGCCTTCAGCTCGATCACGTGGCCCGGGTGCAGCTTGGCCGCCTCCATGATCCGCGACTCGCGCTCCCCGGTCCCCGGCTCGCCCTCCCCGATTCCCGGCTCGCCCTCCCGCGAGGGTTCATCACCCTCCCGCGACGGCTCCTCGGTGACCCGTGCCTTCTGCTTCTGCTCCGCCAGCAGCCCCGACAGCGCCCGCTCGGCGCGCAGCCGCTGGAACCCGCCGACCAGCGCGTTCAGATCCAGCGCCCCGACCACCAGCAGGGCGTCCACGACCGAGCCGAGGATCGCCGAAGCCGCCGAGCCGACCGCCAGCACGGGAGTGAGCGGATCGTCCAGCTCACCGCGTACGGCCCGGGCCAGCTGCCACGACCAGCGCGCGGGGGCCAGCACCCGTACCCGGCCCGCCCGGTCGGCGACCGCGTGCAGCCGGCCCATGGCCTGCTCGACGACGGTCGGCTCGGGCTCGCGCTCGTGGTCCAGCCGGTCCCGAACGTCGTCGGGGTCGAGCGCGTGCCACGCCACCCGCGCCCGGGGGTGCGGGGCGCGGGCCATCGCCACGCCGAGGGCGGCGCGCGTCCCGGACAGCAGGGCCGCCGCCGCGCTCACGTCGACCGGCGCGTGCCGCAGTCCGGAGAGCGCCGAACCGACGCCCCCGCCACCGTTCTCGCCCTTGCCACGCGCCTCGCCGACCGCCACCAGCAGGCCGGACAGCGCGGCCCCGGAGCGGGCCAGCGTCTGCGACCGGTGCCCGATCGCGCGGGCCGCCGGCACCGCCCGCAGCAGCCGCCACACGTCGGTGAGACCCTGCGGCGCGAGCACGTCCGCGCCCCACGCCACCGGGCAGTCCCCGTCGGCCAGCGCGACGGCCACGTCCCCGCCGAGCAGCCCGGCCGACACCGTCTCGTCGTCACCGGGCCGGGGCCGTACGACGGTGACGACGCCGCCATCGGCGCGCAGTTCGTCCACGACCTCCCGCAACGGCCGCTTCGCACTCACCACTTGGTCCGCGAGCCCGGTGAAGTCGGCCAGCGCCGGGTCCTCCACCATCACCACGCGCAGTCCCGCGCGCCGCGCCGCGTCCAGCACGTCCTCGGTCCACGGGTCCGCGCCCGCGTCCGGCGCCCGCAGCGCGCTCGGGTGCAGGACGACCGTGGCGGCCATCTCCAGCTGCCGCAGCCGTTCCGGGTCGCGCACGAGTACGCCGGTACGGGACAGCGCGGCGCTCAGTACGGCGTGGAAGGCGGCGGGGCCGTAGCGCGCGGCCTTGGGCGAGCCGGCCAGCACCGCCTCGGCGGCCTCGGCCACGTCGTGCTTGACCAGCAGGGTCGCCGCCGCGCCCGCCACACTGCCGGTCGAGGCGTGGGCGGCGTAGTCCTGCGCGGGGGAGCTCTGCAGCGGCGGTCGCAGGCCGGGGTCGGCGGGCAGACTGACCCGGCCCGGGAGGCACAGCCGGTCGTGCACGACCTCGAAGGTCGCCGTCCGGGTCACCGCCTCCGTCAGCTGGCAGGCGCGCAGCGCCCCGTCGAGCACCAGCGAGGTGTAGCTCTGGCCGGCGCCGTGGACGGCCGCGTTGGCGGCGGCCAGCGCCACGTCCATCCCCTGCGCGCCGAGCCGTGCGCGCAGCCAGGCGCGGAAGGTCGGGTTCTCGCGCAGCAGCGTCGCCACGGCCGTCACCAGGCGGGGCGAGGGCGGCAGCCTCAGTCGCGCGCCGGTCACGGCGGCGGCGATGCCCAGGACGTCGGCGCCGAGGGCCGTGGCCGCGACGCGCACCGAGGCCGGGTCGCCGGGGTGGGCCAACTCCTCCACCGGATCGCCCGGTCCGCGTTGCTCCGCCCGGGTCAGTCCGTGCTGCTCGGCGAGTTCGGTGGCCCGGTCCACCACCCGGTCGGTGAGCGCCTCCTCGGTCGCGGTCACCACGAGCCGGGCGAGACCGGTGTCCCAGTAGGCGAGTGCCACGTCCGGGTGCTCGGCCAGGACGGTCGCCACCCGCCGCGCGACGCGTTCCGTGCCGCCCGCCCGGCGCACCTTCTCCGTCGCGACCGGCCGCAGGGCGAGGTGCGCCCGGTGTCCGGCCCGCCAGTCCCGGGTGCCGCCCGGCAGCGCGGCGCGGGCGACCCGTGCCGCCCGTGCCGCGAAGTCCGCGCCGCGCACACCGGCCCGTGCGGTGCCCGCCGCGGCGCCGGCCGCGGCGCCCACCGCGGGCGCGGTGCCGCGCGCGAGCAGCCGGGGACCGGCCAGGACCAATCCGGTGACGGCGTCCTGGGAACGCGTCAGAAGTCCATCGACCATCGTTGTCTCTCAGCCCGCCTTCCGGGTGGATGCCGCCGTCTTCTTCCGGCTCCGGCCGCCCGTGGAGCCGGTGGGCCGGCTGGTGGACGCCTTGGTCCTGGAGGTGCCGCGGGAGGACGTGCTCCGGGAGGTGCCGGCCGTGGCCTTCTTGGCGGTGGCCTTCTTCGCGGTGGCCTTCTTCGCGGTGGCCTTCTTGGCCGTGGCCTTCTTGGCCGTGCTCTTGTTCGCCGGGCTCGTCTTCGCGGTGCTCTTCTTGGCGGGGCCCGATTTGGCCGGGCTCGATTTGGCCGGGCCCGATTTGGCCGGGCCCGACTTCGCGGTGCTCTTCGCGGCCGAGGCCGTCTTCGCCGCGCTCTTCGTCGCCGGGCTCTTCTTGGCGGCGGCCTGCGTCCCGGCGGTCTTCTTGGCGGTACTCCGCGCGGTGCTCTTCTTCGCCGTACTCGACTTCGCCGTACTCGACGCGGCCGCACCCGTCTCGCCGGTACTGGCGGTGCCGGCGGTGCCGGCCTTCCTCGTACCGCCGCCGCCCTCTTCGCCCCCGCCCGGCGACTCCTCGCGCCGTGGCCGCGTCAGCCAGGCCACCGCCGCTCCGGTGACCGCCACCGGCCACTCCACCAGCCCGGCGACGCCCAGCACCCCGGCCCCCGTGTACACGACCACCCGCCGCCCGCGCGGCGACACCTCTCCCAACCTGTCCAGCGCGCCCTCGGCGGCCCTGCCGACCGTCTCGGCGCCCGGCACCTTCCGCAGCGCCGATGCGGCCGCGTGCAACGGCCGCGGGAGCGTCTGCGCCGACTTCTGCTCAGCCATGACTGTTCGTCCTCGCCCTGTGCGTGCCGTGGGGACCGCATGCTGTGGAAACCCCTGGGAACATCACCTTCCGCATTTCTGCGGGTTCCCGCACTTCGGGCGCTCATCCCCAGGAGTTCGCCACGTACTCCGGGCGAGGGCACGCGCCGACCCTGGGGCGCTGAAGCACGAACCGAGGCCCGGAAACGCCGAATGCCCACCTCTTCACCCGACCGAGTCGGGTGAAGAGGTGGGCACAAGCCCGGGGCCCAGGAGGCGGAGCCCCTGGTACCTCAACGGCGACGAGCGTTCAGCAGCCGACCAGCCGCGAGGCCAGGTACCCCTCGATCTGGTCGAGCGACACGCGCTCCTGCTTCATCGTGTCCCGCTCGCGCACCGTCACCGCGTTGTCCTCGAGCGTGTCGAAGTCGACCGTGACGCAGAACGGCGTGCCGATCTCGTCCTGACGCCGGTAGCGGCGCCCGATCGCACCGGCGTCGTCGAAGTCGATGTTCCAGTTCTGCCGCAGCGCCTGGGCGAGGCCCTTGGCCTTGGGCGACAGCTCCGGGTTGCGGGACAGCGGCAGGACGGCGACCTTCACCGGCGCGAGGCGCGGGTCGAGGCGCAGCACCGTGCGCTTCTCCAGCTTGCCCTTGGCGTTCGGCGCCTCGTCCTCGATGTACGCGTCGAGCAGGAAGGCGAGCATCGCGCGCCCGACACCGGCCGCCGGCTCGATGACGTACGGCGTCCAGCGCTCGCCGGCCTCCTGGTCGAAGTAGGAGAGGTCCTGGCCGGAGGCCTTGGCGTGCGAGGAGAGGTCGTAGTCCGTCCGGTTGGCGACACCCTCCAGCTCGCCCCACTCGCTGCCGCCGAAGGAGAAGCGGTACTCGATGTCGGCGGTGCGCTTGGAGTAGTGGGAGAGCTTCTCGGCCGGGTGCTCGAACCAGCGCATGTTCTCCTCACGCAGGCCCAGGCCGGTGTACCAGTTCCAGCGCTGCTCCATCCAGTACTCCTGCCACTTCTCGTCCTCGCCCGGCTTGACGAAGAACTCCATCTCCATCTGCTCGAACTCGCGGGTCCGGAAGATGAAGTTGCCGGGCGTGATCTCGTTGCGGAAGGACTTGCCCATCTGGGCGATGCCGAACGGCGGCTTGCGGCGCGAAGTGGTCTGCACCTGGGCGAAGTTCGTGAAGATGCCCTGTGCGGTCTCGGGCCGCAGGTAGGCGACGGAGCCGCTGTCCTGGGTCGGGCCGAGGTGGGTGGAGAGCAGACCGGAGAACTGCTTGGGCTCGGTGAAGGTGCCCTTGTTGCCGCAGTTGGGGCAGTTGAGGTCCGCGAGGCCGTTCTCCGGGGCGCGGCCCTTCTTCTCCTCGTAGGCCTCTTCCAGGTGGTCCGCGCGGAACCGCTTGTGGCAGGAGGTGCACTCGGTCAGCGGGTCCGTGAAGGTGGCGACGTGGCCGGAGGCCACCCAGACGTCGGGGGCCAGGATCACGGACGAGTCGAGACCGACGACGTCCTCGCGCGAGGTGACCATGTAGCGCCACCACTGGCGCTTGAGGTTCTCCTTGAGCTCGACACCCAGCGGCCCGTAGTCCCAGGCGGCGCGCTGACCGCCGTAGATCTCACTGCACGGGAATACGAAGCCACGGCGCTTGCTCAGGCTGACGATGGTGTCGATCTTGTCGGCGGCCACGGTGCTCTCTTCATTACGACGACGGGCGACGAAGCGAGATGCTTCCAGAGAATGCTTCAGGTTACCGGCGTGCACTACCCCTCGGCCAAATCGGGGCCCACCTGGCTCCCACCC